>JANRAT010000001.1 GCA_030727885.1 Rhodospirillales bacterium
TCCCCTGGCTGAGCGAAAGGTTCGCATCCTTCTTCAGCCTTGCGATATCGATGGTCGGCACGTTGTCGATAAAATCGACGTCACCGGCCAACAGGGCAGCGACGCGGGCCGGGCCGGCTTTGATCGGCTTGTAAACGACTTTGTCCCAGATGGGCTTGGTGCCGTAGTAGGCTTCGTTACGTTCCAGCACCAGACGGTCACCCGGCACCCATTCGACAAACTTGTAAGGGCCGGTACCGGCAGCGGCCTTCCCGGAATTGAAGTCTTCGGTCGTCGCGTCCGCGGCCTTGTCGGAAATGATGTGTATGGTCGATACATCGACTGCCATCAGCGGATAAGGCTCTTCGGATTTAACGCGAAACGTATAATCGTCGACCTTCTCGAAGGTTTTCCCCTTCAGATACAGCGCGAAGCTTGATGGTGAATTCGGCACGTTCGGCGCGCGCTTGACCGTCGCCATGACGTCATCGGCGTTGAAATCCGAACCATCGTGGAATTTGACGCCTTTACGCAGCTTGAATTCCCAAGTCAGGTCATCAATCGGCTTCCATGACGTTGCCAGACCGGGCGTCAGACGCTGCTTCTCGTCCTGCTCGATGAGGCGGGAGAAAATGTGCGCCGACATGGAGTTGTTCGGCGTCAGGTTGTGATAATGCGGATCCACTGAAGATGGCTCGGAACCGTATCCGATGGTCAGCGTTTCGGCCTGTGCCGCCAGCGGCATGCAGAACATGGCTGAGACCGCGCCTGTGATGAGTGCTTTTCTGAAATGCATATTAATTTGGCTCCCTGATTAAAAGTCCCGAGGCTGTGAGGATGACACCTGCACGCCTAATTGATTTCGGATCGACTTTATGTCGATTTCAACAGGGATGATGACACGTTCGACAAGGATGACAAATAGTCATCTTCATGCATAATATGAATAATAATATGCATTTTTCAAATAAACAGGATTTCCCATGATACAACTGCCGTCCCTTCGCGAGCTGGAGGTGTTTCGCGCCACAATTCATGCGGGTTCCGCCACAACGGCGGCCATGCGGCTCGGCATTTCGCAACCTTCCGTCAGCCGGGCTCTGGCGCAGATAGAGCAGCGCATGGGGATGATCCTGTTCATGCGAAAGAACGGACGACTGGCGCCAACCGCCGAAGCCATAGGCCTCAACCGTGAACTGGACCGGGTTTTTGAAAGTCTGGACCGGGTGCGCAATTTCGCCGTTGAGTCGGATGCGGTCCGTGGCGGCAGATTGCGTGTGCTGGCGCCGCCGAGCTTCTGCAGCTTCTTTGTCACCCCGACCATTGTCGAATTCAAACGTGCCCATCCCAACGTGCTGATCGAGTTTCACGTCACGTCGAGCCGGGAAGCGCTGAGCAAGATTGCCTCCGCTGAAGGCGATCTTGCGGTCACCACCAACCGCGTGACCCATCCGGGCGTGCGCATGGAAACCATGCTGGAGACCCAATCTGTTTGCGTGATGCCGCCTGGACATCGGCTGGCTTCGCAATCAACGATTTTTGCCAAGGACCTCGAGGGAGAGGATTTTATCGCCCTGACCAGCAACCTGAAAGCCCGCCAAGGCGTTGACCGTATCTTCGAGAAGGGCGGTACAACGCGAAAAATCACCATCGAGACCACGACCAATCATGCGGCCTGTGAATGTGTCGCGGCCGGGCTTGGTGTTACGGTGATCAACCCCTTCCCCGTCATATCCAATTTTTCCGGGCAAATCGTCGTGCGCCCGTTTCTGCCGAAATTCGAGCATACGGTTTATGCAATGTTCTCTGCCGATACCGCGCCCAACTGGCTGGGGCGCGCATTTCTTTCCTACCTGAAGCGCAATGCGACGACATGGCGCGCCGAGTGATTGACTTGACTTGTCAATCATCTGGGGCACATTTCAGTTTGCGTCGCATTGCAGGAGATTACGATGACCCCACGTGTAGAAAACAAGTATCCGGTTGAATTAACCGCACCGGACATTTCCCCCTATAAAGTCGGCAATACCGGGATCGATTACGTAAACACCATGGATTCCGGCAAGCCCGGGCCGCACGTACTGGTCACCGCCGTTGTCCACGGCAACGAGATTTGCGGCGCTCTGGCTCTGGACTATTTCTACAAAACCGGCCTGAAACCGCGGCAGGGCAAATTGACGCTGGCGTTCTGCAATGTTGAGGCTTATCTGAGCTTCGATCCAGCCGACCCGACCGTATCACGGTTTGTCGATGAGGATTTCAACCGCGTCTGGGCTGAAGAGACTCTCGACGGGCCGAGGCAGTCCAAGGA
>JANRAT010000002.1:0-223 GCA_030727885.1 Rhodospirillales bacterium
GGGTACGGCCGACCATCCGGGCGCTCAGGAAATTAGTCGCCTGTACCAGCACCGAAGGCGGCAGGGTCAAAGGCACCGAGATCAGGCGGTTTTCGACGACGCCGTTTTCCGTCACCATGACGACCAGACCGCGACCGGGGCTGAGACTGACAAATTCGATGTGTTTCAGCGGGCTGTCGGTTTTCGGCGCGAACACCAGACTGGCAAAGCCGGTCAGGCCGGA
>JANRAT010000002.1:233-5112 GCA_030727885.1 Rhodospirillales bacterium
GTCCCGGCGCACTGCTGTTCAATGCGCTTGCGTTCAGAATCCGTGATGTTGCCGACTTCCAGAATGCCGTCGACAAAAAGCCTGAGCCCCGCTTCGGTCGGCATGCGACCAGCCGAAGTGTGCGGCGAGAACAGCAGACCGGCTTCTTCCAGATCGGACATGACATTGCGGATCGTCGCCGGTGACAGCTGTTGCGTCATGCGTCGCGATACCGTCCGGGAGCCGACCGGCTCACCGGTGTCGCAGTACGCTTCGACAATCAGACGGAATATTTCCCGCGACCGCTCGTTCAGTTCCGAAATCATCAATCCTCGCTCGACGTCAGCTACGCCGCAAAAGCCAGCGTTATGTAGTTTCCGCCTTTCGGCGCGTCAACTCAACTCGCGATACCACGGCGCCTGCCACGCGTGGCTTTACGGCTACCCGGCAAGCCGTTAGCTTGGCCGTCACTTTTACAGAAGACGGAGTTCCCCTATGCGCCCATCCGGCAGAAGCCTTGATCAAATGCGTGATGTCGTTCTTGAAATCGATGTCACCAAATATGCCGAAGGGTCGTGCCTGGCGAAGTTCGGCGACACCCATGTTCTGTGCACCGCCAGTGTCGAACAGCGCGTGCCGTCGTGGATGCGCGACAGCGGCAAAGGCTGGGTGACAGCTGAATACGGCATGCTGCCACGCTCGACGCACACCCGTACCGACCGTGAAGCGGCGCGCGGCAAGCAGTCCGGCCGGACCCAGGAAATCCAGCGTCTGATCGGCCGCTCGTTGCGCGCGATAACCGATCTGAAAGCCATGGGCGAGCTGCAGATCAAGCTCGACTGCGACGTCATCCAGGCCGACGGCGGTACCCGCACGGCCAGCATCACCGGCGCCTACGTGGCGCTGTACCGGGCCTTTCAGCGCTGCCAGACACTGGGAATCGTCAAGGATATCCCGCTGATCGACAGTGTTGCCGCGGTATCATGCGGCCTTTTCGAGGGGCATCCGGTGCTTGATCTGGATTATGCCGAGGATTCCAATGCCGAGGCTGATGCCAATTTCGTCCTCACCGGGCGCGGCGGCATCGTTGAAATTCAGGGCACCGCAGAAGCCGATCCGTTCTCGGAAGATGCCTTCATGTCGATGATGGCACTGGCCAAAAAAGGCATACGGGAGCTGACCATCGCACAAAATACCGTACTCGGCATCTGAGACACCCCATGGCGCGCCGCTTTCAAGAGGATCAGCTGGTCATTGCCAGCCATAACCTGGGCAAGGTTCGCGAGATTGCCGATCTGTTGCGCCCCTTTGGCGTCAAGGTGATCTCGGCTGGCGAATTGCAGTTGCCGGAGCCGGACGAGACGGGTGAAACCTTCATCGCCAATGCGCTTTTGAAAGCACATGCCGCAGCCCGTGGCGCCGGACTACCGGCACTGGCCGACGATTCAGGGCTTGCCGTCACCGCCCTTGGCGGTGCGCCCGGCATCTATTCGGCGCGCTGGGCCGGTCCGGACAAGGATTTCAACAAGGCGATGGCCCAGGTCGAAGAGCTGTTGCGGGGTAGCGAAGACCGCAGTGCACAGTTCGTCTGCGCGCTGGCGCTCGCCTGGCCGGACGGTCATTCGGAAGTCTTTGAAGGCACCGTCGCCGGCGAGATCACCTGGCCGCCACAAGGCGACAAGGGTTTCGGCTACGATCCGATCTTCACCGCGACCGGTCAGAACGTCACCTTTGCCGAGATGGATCCGGAACAGAAACACATGCTGTCGCACCGCGCCGACGCCTTTGCCAAGCTGGTCACAGCCTGCTTCGGTGATCCACAAAGGTGAGCGGCACCCATCCAGGCTTCGGCGTCTACGTCCACTGGCCGTTCTGTCAGACCATCTGCCCCTATTGTGATTTCAACGTCCACAAACAGTCCCCTGTCGACGAAGCCGTTTGGCGTCAGGCCTTGCGCAGCGAGCTTGCACATTACGCAGCGGAAACTGCGGGGCGGACGGTTAGCAGTCTTTATTTCGGTGGCGGCACACCCTCGTTGATGGCACCCGCAACCGTTGCAACCCTGATCGATGACGTTGCCGCGTTGTGGCCGACAGCACCGGATATCGAGATCACCCTCGAGACCAACCCAACGTCATCCGAACGCGAACAGCTCGGCGATCTGCGTGCCGCGGGCATCAACCGGGTCTCGGTCGGGGTGCAGTCGCTGGATGATGAAGCGCTCAAATTTCTCGGCCGCGATCACAGCGCCAGCGATGCGCTTCAATCCCTTGAACGTGCCCAGGCGATTTTCCCGCGCACCACGTTTGATCTGATTTATGCTCGGCCGGGGCAAACGCTGGAGGCATGGCAGCGTGAGCTGGAGATGGCGCTCGGCTATGCCGGTGGACACATATCGCTTTATCAGCTGACGATCGAGCAGGGCACGCCGTTCTTTCGTGAAGGCCTGAAGCCGGCAGACGAAGACAGCGCCGCCGACATGTTCGAAGCGACACAGGATACTTTGGCGGCGGCCGGGTATGCTGCCTACGAGGTTTCCAATCATGCGCGGCCCGGTGACGAAAGCCGGCATAACCTGACCTGCTGGCGGGGCGGCGATTATCTGGGGATCGGTCCGGGTGCGCACGGGCGGCTCACGCTGGATGGCAAATTCTTCGGCACGCATCAGATTCACAACCCGACACGATGGCTTGATCTGACCGGCAGCAATGGCCACGGCACCGCCAAGCGGCGACTGCTCAGCACCGAAGACAGGGCGCGGGAATTGCTGATGATGGGATTGCGACTTGCCGAGGGTGTCGACAAAGCGCGGCTTTTGGCAATCACCGGATTGTCACTTGAACAGATGATCAACCCCGAGGCCCGCGACCGATTGATTAACGGCGAGATGTTGATTGAAGACGAAACCCGTCTTTATGCAACGGCCGATGGCCGGCAGCGGCTTAATGCCGTGCTTGGGTCTTTACTGAACTGATCAGTTGATGCGGGCCTGAAAGCTGACCGGTGCCGGATCTACAATCTTGCTGCCTTTCCGGGTAACCTCGAGCACGGCAAGACCGCGTTCGGTGATGCCGCTCGACGTCAGACGGAAAATACCGTCCCGACCCCAATACCCGTTCGGTGACGCCAGCGACGCTGTCGAGAAGTCCGGCCCGGTTTCACCCTGTCCGAGAACCGCCGCCAGCGCCATCGCATCATAGGCCAGCGTTGCCAGCCGCGGTGGCTGTTCGCCAAAAGTTGCGGCGTATTCCTTGACGAAATCGGTGCGCGCGGCAGGGTCGGGGGCTGCATACCACGCGCCGACCAGCGCCGGTTCGTTGCCGAGGCCCGGCACATCCCACTGGCCGATCCCGAGGACCTTGACCACCGCAGGATCGACGTCAAAGAATGGCAGCAGAGCGGCAATCTGTTGCAGACGCTTGCCGCCATCGGCGACCAGCAGCACGTTAAAGGGCAGATCACCGGCCGTCTGCAGTTGTTCAAGCCGTTCCAGGGTTTTCTTGGAAACCGCGTCATCAAGCTTTTTCAGCTCGCTGATCTGTCGTTTCAGTTCCTGCTTGCGGGCATCGAAATCGGAAATCTCTCGCACCACGTCGGTGTAATCATCGGCGTTCGGATTATACAGTCTGGCGCGGGTGATCTGTGCACCGGATCGCAGGGTAACCTCCTGCATCGTTTGCAAAACTGCTGCGCCAAACGCGTTGTCCGGCGCCAGCAGCCCAAAGCGCGTCAAGCCGCGACCAATGGCGTATGAAAGAACCCGGTCGGTCTGTGCCGAAGGCAGGAAGCCCATCACATAAATACCGTTCCCGGCAACGGTGCGGTCGTTGGAAAAACCGATAACCGGCACGTTGGCGGCGCGGGCAATCGGTCCGACCGCCTGCACCGATTGTGACAGCAGCGGACCCAGAATCAGCTGAGCACCGTCGCCGATCGCCAGTTGCGCAGCGGCCAGTGCACCATCAACCGTCCCCTTGGTATCGTGCGGCAGCAATTCAAAACGATCATTGCTGAACTGGAAAAGCGCCATCTGTGCAGCGTTGAGCATGCCCTGTCCGAGCTTCGCTGCCGGTCCGCTCAAAGGGACCAGCAAGGCAACACGCACTGTTCCTTCGCCGGCCATCGGCACGGTTGATGTCATGACATCAGGCTGAGCACCTGCAGTCGCCGGTCTGTTCAGCAATTCGGCGAGCGACGGTAGCGGCTCGCCGGCTCGCGCACTTGGGGCGGTTTGCGGCACCGGCGTAAGAATTGGCCCCGGCGGCACACGTGGTCCGGAAACCGGCGGCAGTTGTTGTGTTTTCGGCAGATTGGACGTACCCGATTGCGTCGAAGACGGGCCGGCAATCATCGGTGCTACTTGCTCCCCCCCGAAGATTGCGGTTTGCTGACACCCTGAGAGTAACAAGAGGGCCACGCATGGCGCAGCCGAAAAAACCAAACGTGATAAAGTCCCGGAAAATTTCAGGGACACACGGGTCAGTAAAACACGGGAAAGAATCATCTGTCTCTCGTTCACTCGATGCTCAGCATACTAAACCTGACGGTAGCCTCTTGCCCGAAGCGAGTAAACCGCCACAGCAATTGACGCACGGTCTTTATATCGTTGCCACGCCGATCGGCAATGCTTCCGATATTACATTGCGGGCTTTGCATGTACTTAAATATGCCGACGTGATCGCCTGTGAAGATACCAGAGTGACAAGAAAGCTGCTGCAGATTCATGGTCTCGATCCGTCCCGGCTGGTGTCCTATCACGAGCACAATGCCGAGAAGATCGGCGCGCGTATAATTGAACAGCTGAAATCCGGCAAAATCGTGGCGCTGGTATCTGATGCCGGAACGCCGATGATCAATGATCCCGGCTACCGTCTGGCCGAGGCATGCCGCACAGAGTCGA
>JANRAT010000002.1:5122-12341 GCA_030727885.1 Rhodospirillales bacterium
CGGACCCTCGGCGGTGACCAACGCGCTGGTTCTGGCGGGTCTGCCGACCGACCGTTTCATGTATTGCGGCTTCCCGCCGCCCAAGCAGGGCAAGCGCCGGACCTGGCTGGGCGGCGTGCTTGCCGTCGATGCGACGCTGGTGTTTTTGGAATCGCCGCAACGACTGGCATCCTCGCTCGCCGACATGGCCGATGTGCTGGGTCCACGTGTCGCCTGCGTAACCCGTGAAATGACCAAGATGTTTGAAGAGGTCCGCCACGGCACGTTGACGGAACTGGCTGCCCATTACGCTGAAGCCGGCGCACCAAAAGGCGAAGTGACCCTGGTTGTCGGCGGACCTGAAAACGATGCGGCACCGGATAACAATGATATTGATGCCCGTCTCCGCAACGCGCTGCAGAACCAAAGTGTGCGCGAGGCATCACAGCGCATCGCCATGGAAACGGGATTGCCCCGTCGTGACATCTATAACCGCGCCCTCGTCCTGAAGGCCGAAATCGACGCATGAGCAAAGACCGGCGCGAACGGGCAAACCGACGCGGCCATACCGGCGAGTGGCTGGCAGCATGGACCCTGCGTCTCAAGGGGTACACGATCCTTGAACGGGGCTATCGATGCCCGCAGGGCGAGATTGATATAATTGCCAAACGCTTGAATACGGTGGTCTTCGTCGAGGTCAAGGCGCGCGACACGTATACTGACGCCGTAAACGCGGTCAGTGCCCAGCAACGCCGGCGCATCACACGTGCGGCCCTGCACTATATTTCCCATCACCCGGCGCTTGCCGGATGTGATCTGCGCTTCGACGTCATCGCAATTCTGCCTTATTCATGGCCTAGGCATTTGGAAGATACCTGGCAGGATTAGGGCTGGGATGTTTGTCTGCCCTCGTTTGACTTCTGCACGTGCCGATAAACAATTCCGCCCTGACCTTTGCCATCATCAATGCTAAAAGTGTATTCGTGTCACAGAAGAAAATACGAAAGGAAAAAACCTTCATGATTTCCAGAACCCTCCCGCAGAGTGCACAGCGCCTGTCCGGCTTATGTATTGCACTGCTTTGCGCCGTTTCCATCCTGCCGCTTGGCGGGTGTGTCGGCATGGTTGTCGGCGGCGCCGCAACAGCGGGCGTCGCGGCCTATCAGGAACGTGGTATTGCAGGCGTTGCAGAAGATACTGCTACAGCGACCCGCATTCGCGCCAAGCTGCTTGAAACAGATAAAAACCTGTTCGGCGATATCGGGATTGAGGTTTATGAAGGTCGCGTCCTGATGACCGGGCGCGTTCCGACCGAAGACATGCGGGCGAGTGCGGTTCGCATTGCGTGGAGTGTGCCCAACGTCAAGGACGTCATCAATGAAGTGCAGGTCAGCGCCAATCCGCTCAGCGACATGGCCAACGACACGTGGATTACCACGCAGTTGAAAACCAAGATGACTCTCGACGAGCATATACTCGCCATCAACTATTCGATCGAAACGGTTGGCGCCGTCATCTATCTGATCGGCATCGCCCAGGATCAGCCCGAACTTGACCGCGTGCTGAATCACGCCCGGTCCATCAAGTACGTAAAGCGGGTCGTCAATCACGTCAGGATCAAGGGGCCCAAAGCATCGTGATGACCCGCGGTGATATCCTCGATCAGCTGACCCGTTACGGACTGGGCAATGAACCCAAGCTGCAACTGGCAGACGTTGCTTTGCTGATCGGTGCTGTCGACCGCCCGTCGTTGCCGCTCGACCGTTATCATCGGCATCTTGAAAAACTGAGCGAAAAAGTCGGCGACTATGCCCGGATCACCGAAGGTCCGGTGCCGGTCGCCGTGATGATCGACGGGTTGCGTCAGGTGCTGTCCAGACATTACGGCTATGGTGGTGGTGAGTCCGGTGGCACTGATGAAGACTGCTTTGATCTGACCCGTGTGATCGACAGCCGGACCGGATCAAGTAACGCCCTGTCCATTGTATATGCCGCAGCGGCACGCAGGCTTGGCTGGCAGGTCGATCTCATTCATATTCCGGGCCGTATACTTGTCCGCCTTGAATCCCAGAGCGAGCGGTTGATTGCCGACCCGCTTGGGGATGGACAGACCCTCGAGCCCGCCGACATTCGTGCGCATCTGAAATCCTTCGACGGCAATCAGGCAGAACTGACACCGGGCAGCCTGAAGGTTCTGGATGATCGTCAGGCGCTGTTGAAATTACTGGCCGGACGCAAATCGATTCTGTTGCGGAGCAAGCGTCTTGAGGATGCCGCCGTCGTACTCGACGTGTCGCTCCGGATTGCCCCCGAAGAACCGAGCCTGTGGCGGGAGAGCGGTCTGCTCAATGCCAGACTTGACCGGATCGAAGCCGCCGTCGATGCCCTCGAAGAATATCTCCGGTTGGGCGCCGGCGAACAGGCGCGCTATAATACCACAATCCTCTTGCAGGAACTGCGCACCCGCCTCACATAACAGGGTGATGCCGTAAAGGAACAACCCACCTTAAGGAAATGCCATGACCCTAAACGTTGCGATCCAGATGGATCACGTCAGCTCCATCGACATCAACGGTGACAGCACCTTTGTCATGGGGCTGGAAGCACAAAAGCGCGGCTACAATCTTTATCATTATGTCCCGGGCAAACTGTCACTGTCCAATGGACGCGTGCTGGCCGAGGCCGAGCCGATGACACTGAAGCGTGAACGTGGCAACCATTACACCCTTGGTGAAACACGAACCCTTGATCTTATCAAGGATGCCGATGTCGTGCTGATGCGCCAGGACCCACCGTTTGATATGGCCTATATTACGGCCACTCATATTCTCGAGCAGATCCACCCTGAAACCCTCGTCGTCAATGATCCGCGTGAAGTGCGCAACGCACCTGAAAAACTGTTCGTCACGCACTTTCCGGAATTCATGCCGCCAACGCTGATCGCGTCCGACCGCAAACAGATTCTGGCGTTCCGCGAAGAGCACAAGGACATCATCATAAAGCCGCTTTACGGCAACGGTGGTGCCGGCGTGTTTCATATCAAACCGGGTGACGAGAATCTGAATTCGCTTTTGGAAGTGTTCGCCGGACTGTACCGCGAGCCGATCATCGCCCAGGCTTATCTGAAAGACGTCCGCGCCGGCGACAAGCGGATCATCCTGATTGACGGCGAAATTGCCGGTGCCACCAACCGGGTGCCGATGGAAGGCGAAGCGCGCTCCAACATGCATGTCGGCGGCAAAGCCGTAAAGTCAGAGATCACTGACAGCGAGCGCGACATCTGTGCAGCGATCGGACCAGAGCTGAAAAAGCGCGGATTGATTTTTGTCGGCATCGACGTCATCGGCGGCTACATGACCGAGATCAACGTTACCTCACCGACCGGGCTGCAGGAAATCAACCGCTTCGACGATGTCTGCCTTGAAGCCGATATCTGGGATGCGATTGAATCCAAGCTCTGAGGCACGCTGCATATAGCTGCATATAAACGCCTTCATCCTGTAAAAGCCGTCATCCTGAACTTGATTCAGGATCCATAATGCCCCCCTCACCTAACCTCTCCCCCTTCAAGGGGGAGAGGAATAAACAGATGATCACTCGTCCCGCGACACCGAACCGCGACCTTTTTTGATCGCGCTTTGATGTTTCTTTGATTCAAGGCGGCGTCTCTTTTCCGCTTTCGGTGTTTTGGTCGGGCGACGATGCTTCGGCGGTTCAGCGGCATCCCTGACAAGATCGATCAGGCGATCCACTGCATCTTTACGATTAAGTTCCTGAGTACGGAACTGCCGGGCCGTGATGACGATAATGCCGTCTGCCGTCATGCGCCGACCGGCCAGTGTCTTCAGGCGCAGAAACTGCGCATTGCTGAGGGCCGGTGAGAGCCGGGCGTCAAAACGCAGCTGCACCGCGCTTGCGGTCTTGTTGACCTTTTGGCCGCCGGGTCCGGGCGAGCGGATAAACCGTTCCTCGATCTCGCTGTCGGCGATGCTGATATTCGGTGTGATCTCGATCATGGAATGGTTTTAACACCTGTGCCCCGATACCGATCTAAAAAAATAATTTGTCCGTGAAAGCGGCTATTCCTGAGGCTGAGGATTTAGCCATCCTTCTGACACCCAGGCATAACCCTCATCATGCGATACAAAGATACGAAGGCCTTCATCAATACCGATAATCGCTTCTTTGAATTTTACATAAAAATGCCCGGCTATCTGAGCCTCCATGTTTTCACCAATGATCAGTGCCCGTCGACCACGCCGCGGACCCCTGACTTTGAGCCATGATAACACTTTGCGTATTTCGTCTGACCAGTCAGACTCGGGCGGCTTGAAATCTTGCAGATCGACGATAACCGGTTGATCCGGGTTAAAGGTTTTCTGGTCCGACTGCTGCTTTTCCTGAACGTGGGTCAGCCAATCATCCGTATTGAACAAACCGGCAAAGCGAAGAATGAGAACACCGTTAGAATCGACTGTTGAATCGCATTCAAAGTTACCACTCGACAAACTTTTTATCCCCCAGGTGCCTTAACGAAGCGCCGAATGTGTAACAACAAATAAATGCGTAACAACAAATAATTGTCCTATCAAGAGCTTAAACACTGTCAGTAGGCGCTGGAACAAGACACGCGAATATCCTCAGTTCTATGAGCCTATTTCATTGCCGAGCCAGCCAATAAATGCAGCAAGCGGGCTGTCGACTACTGGTTGATCCCGTGTCACGACAGAATATGCGATCTCGATCGGTGTTCTGAAGCGTCCCGCAAAAGGTTCGATAAGGCGCCCGTCCCGGAGTTCATCTGCGCACAGAAAATCGCTTTCCAAAATCACGCCGACACCGCGGATCGCCGCATCAATCGCCAAAGTCGAGCGTTCAACCGACAGCTCGCGCCGTACCGTCAGATCGCTGAACCCGAACATCGTCATCCAGTCACGCCACGGTAACCGGTTGCGGGCGTGGATCAGAACATGGCTGGCAAGCTGTCTGGGCTCATCCAGCGGAACACCGCTCGCTAACAATCCAGGTGCACAAAGAACAGTCATCCGTTCCATGATTTCATGATGGACGACAAGGCCCTTGTCCGGCGGTGGGCCATAAAATATGCCGACGTCCGCTTCACCGAAGCGGGGGCGGTCTGCCGAGGTCTCAACACGTATCCTGAGATCGGGATTCCGCCTTAGAAAACCGTCCAGCTTCGGCATCAGCCATTTTGCGGCAAGGCTCGGTGCTGCAACCACCGTCAGCACACTGCTGCCACCCAGATCGGCGATGCCCTCGGATGCCTGCACCAGAAGCTTCAAGGCTTCATTGACCCGCCGCCAGTACAGCGTCCCCGGTTCGCTCAACGACAGTCGTCGACCCTGCCGGTCGAACAGCCTTACCCGGAGCGTTTGTTCAAGATTTGTTATCTGATGGCTGATCGCGGAGGGCGTTACGAACAGCTCTTCCGCCGCGGCCTTGAAACTGCCCAGCCTGGCTGCCGCCTCGAAGGCGCGGATCGCGTTGAAGGAAGGCAAATGTGTCACTGACATGTTGGCATATTATCGTGAATTTAATTCATCTAACAGATGAAAATTCACCATTTTGCCTAAAAATCACCAGGTGTTAGCATCTACCAACGTCAATTATAAGCCTTAACAGGAGTGAATTAAACTCATGGAAAAAGATCGCTTTGGTAATTCGATTGCTCCGGGCCTGAGCTATGCCCGCGGTAACATCCTGCCCGGCACCGCCGATGACATCATCAAGCTGAAGGCTGCGTGGGCACACATTCGTCGCCGCCGCACTGAGCTCGGCGAGAAAAGCGTCTATCTGCTGAGTGGTCTTGAGCGCAATCTGCAGCTCGACGAGGTTGATCTCACGGTGATGGATGACGAGATCGCTTCGGCTTTGTTTTCCGAAGACGTCACTGCGCTCGGGCTTGAGCATCTGGGCGGTACTGCGGATAAACATGACGTGTTCGTCTTCAACCGTCTGACCGCAGCGCTGCTGACCGCCGCCGACGTGATGATCAAACCGGGCGATACCGTGATCGGTGTCTCGCCCCGCTATTCGCATCCGGCGGTGCAGCGCGCCGTCGCACATGGGGGTGGCAACTTTACCGATACCGTCGGTCTTGGTGGCTTCAGGGAAGAACTGGCCAGACACGACAAGGTCGATGTCGTATTCATCACCCGCCTTTCCGTCAGCTACGAGCTTCTACCGGAAGCCGATCTGCATGAAATCGTCCGGCTGGCCCGTTCACGCGGCGCTTTGATCATGGTTGATGATGCCGGCGGCGCCCGGGTCGGTCCGGCCTGCTTCGGTCAGCCGAAACTGCTGGAACTCGGCGTCGATGTCGGCGCCACCGGCATGGACAAGTACGGCACCACCGGGCCTCGCCTCGGTCTGCTTGGCGGCAACAAGGATCTGGTTGCCAAGATCCGTGCCCGCGCCTACGAGATGGGCGTCGAAGCCCGCCAGATGCTGTATCCCGCGGTGGTTCAGAGCCTCAGGAACTACAGCCCGGACAAGGTTCGTGAACGGGTCGTTCTGACCAAGGAAGTCGGCGGCCATCTGAAACGGCTGCTCGGCGACAACCGGGTCATGGAAACCCCGGTGATTGTGCAGCTGACCGCAGACGACATTCTGGAAATGGCGATGGAGCGGGGCGGTATCAAGAAAGTCCCTTGCGTGCCATACGAAGCCACCGCCGGCCTTGCCATGATCATGCTCCGTGATTTTGGGATCGTCTCCGTACATTTCGCCGGCCTGCCGCCGGGCACGTCTGCGCTGATGATCAAGTTCCTGCCGCCGGAAACCGTCGCCCAGTTCGGCGGGCCACAGGTTCTGGCCGAAGCCATCGACGAAAGCCTGAACAGCCTCGCTCTGGTGATGCAGTCAGAAGGTGCGCTGGAGGATCTGCTGCTTAAGGCTGCCTGAACTTTAAGAAAATAATTCCAGGTCATCCGGAAAAATCCCTATAGCCCTGCCATAGCCCCCTTGTAACGAAAACAAGGGGGCTATCATGGTTGCGCGTGTCGGTACGGTGGCATTTCAGGGGATCGATGTTCTCGACGTTGATGTTCAGGTCGAGATGGCGTCGGGACTGCCGGCGTTTCACATCGTCGGTCTGCCGGACAAGGCGGTCGGCGAAAGCCGCGAACGGGTCCGTGCCGCGCTTAACGCCATGGGGTTGGCGCTACCGCCGAAACGCATCACCGTCAATCTCGCCCCGGCCGACGTCGCCAAGGAAGGC
>JANRAT010000003.1 GCA_030727885.1 Rhodospirillales bacterium
GGTGGTGTCGGGCCGATGACCATTGCCTGCCTGCTCAGGAATACCCTGGTCGCGGCATGCCGTCAGAACGGCATCGATGCACCGGATATCTGATCGCCCCGCCACACGAGAACTTTACCGGCAATAATTAAGGCCTATACTTCCCTGACCTATCCAAGTGCGGCTAGGGTTCCGTTGTTTTGCCAAACTTTCACGACTTCTCAGCGCGACAAGTTTGGCACGGCAAGCCTGGACCGAGCGCCGTCATGAGCCGTAAACGGCAGACACCCGAAGGATCAAAAACCTAGAGGGGTTGGAGGGGTGTGCTGATGCACGCCTTCTAACCACTCAGCTGCAGGATTATCATGTCTGTATTTGCATTCCTTCTCGTTCTTGCCGCCGCCTTCTGTCACGCAACCTGGAATTTTTACGTCAAACGGCTGAATGGCGGTGCCGAGCTGGCCTGGTTGTTCGCCGTTGTCTCCAGCATCCTCTATCTGCCGATCGCCATTTTTATCTTCATTGTCGACAAGCCTGTTTTCGGCCTGCTGGAATTCGGCTTCGTTTTCGGCAGTGCGATCATTCATCTGGGCTACTTTCTGCTTTTGCAGGCCGGCTATCGCAGCGGTGATTTGTCCCTGGTCTATCCGACTGCACGTGCCACAGGCCCGCTGCTGTCGGTCACACTCGCTGTGCTCTTTCTGGGCGAATTCATCAGCCTGCAAATCGCCTGTGGTGCCGTGATCATCATTATCGGCGTGGTCAGCCTGACCGGCGGCTTTTCCAAACGCCCCAGCAATTTCAGGACCTCGCTCCTGTTCGGTATCGGTTCCGGCACCTTCATCGGTTGCTATACCGTCTGGGACGCACACGCTGTTTCCACGATCATGATTTCACCGCTTATTCTTGAAATCACCGGGCTTGTCTGCCGCGCTGCTGTTCTGACGCCGGTCGGCCTGCGCCGCATGCAGATCGTCAAAACTTTCTGGAAAGAACAGAAGCGGGCCGTTCTGATTGTCTCCACCATCAGCCCGCTGGCCTATGTGCTGGTCCTGTATGCGATGACGTTCACGCCCGTTGTCTATGTCGCACCGCTGCGTGAAAGCAGTGTTCTCCTGACGGTGCTGATGGGCAGCATTCTGCTAGGCGAAGGGGATCTGAAGCGCAGACTGGGCTGGGCTGTCGTCATTGTGTCCGGCGTCATTCTGCTGGCTACCGGATAATCAGCGATTCCCGCCAGACAACTTGGCACTGGCCGGGTCTGCACGCAGCCGGGCCATGGCAACAACGCCCAGCAGCGGCCCGACAGCCAACGGCGCCATGGCCCATTGCCAGCCGACATGATCGGCAAAGACCGGCAGCGCGTGGATCGTCAGCAACGTCAGCAGAAAACCGAGCGAGGTCTGCACCGTCAGCATGGTGCCGACGTAACGGGGATCGGACAGCTCAATGACGCATGATGAGAACTGCGCTGAATCCGCAACCACCGTAATCCCCCAGATAATGCAGAGCGCCACCATCACCATGGGCGCGCCGCCATAAACAAATCCGACTCCGAGCGCACAGGCGCCGCTGATGGCCATGGCGCCGATGGTCAGTGTCGTCCGCCCCATGCGGTCTGCAAACAGGCCACCGGCCAGCGAGCCCGCGCCGCCGGCGGCAATCACGCAAAACGTCGCGACACCAGCCCAATAAACCGGCGCACTGATCCCGCTGTCCGTAAAGCTCCGGCTCAGATAAAAACCGATCCAGCCCCACATCGCATACAGTTCCCACATGTGGCCAAGGTATCCGAGATTGGCCAGCCTCAGCGGCCGATTGCGCCAGGCTTCCAGAATTGCCGCCGGATTGAAGGGTGCGGCCCCGCTCAAATTCGGACCGGTCTCCGTATATCGGATCAGGATCGCCGCGAAGATCGCCGCTGCTGAAGATGCGGCAATCGTGAAGCGCCAATCAACACCCCCCGCCACACTGAACAGATGCGGCATTGCCGATCCCAGTGTCAGGGCGCCAACCAGCAGACCAACCAGAAAACCGGTATCCCCTTTGGCCCATGACGACGCCATCTTCATGCCGACCGGATAGATCCCGGCCATACAAGCCCCGGTGACAAAGCGGAGGGCGATAACGGCGAAAGACGACGGATCGGTCATCAATATAAGACCGTTGGCCAAAGCGGCGACCAACGCCGATATCGAAAACAACCGGGCCGGTGCGATCCGGTCCGAAAGGGTCAGGATCGCGCTGGCCAGCGTGCCGAATACAAATCCGATGGAAACGGCACTGGTGAACAT
>JANRAT010000004.1:0-2027 GCA_030727885.1 Rhodospirillales bacterium
GACGTACATTGTTACCGAAAATTGCATTAAATGTAAGTATCAGGACTGCGTTGAAGTCTGCCCCGTTGATTGCTTTTACGAGGGTGAAAACTTTCTGGTGATCCACCCGGACGAATGCATTGATTGCGGCGTCTGCGAGCCTGAGTGCCCGGCCGAAGCCATTATTCCAGATACCGAGCCCGGGGTCGAAAAATGGTTGGAAATCAACACGAAATTCGCTTCCGTCTGGCCGAATATCACCCGAAAAGGCGATCCTTTGGCCGATGCCGCAGAATGGGATGGCAAGCCAGATAAAGAAGCCATGCTCAGCGAAAATCCGGGCAAGGGCGACTAAGTCTCTGTTTTGAAAAGAACTAATTTGCGCAGGGCAGCCGGGCCGGTTGTTCTGCGCCCCTCTTTTCTGCAGTGCAAAATTGTGCTATGATCTTGTGTGAAAATAACCGTACGAGAACGGTGCTTTGCCGGTGCCTTGCCCGTCGGTTACAAGGTTTTGGAACCTCATCCGCGTTCGCTTGTCGACCGGATGTTTTTTGATGAGTGAGTAAAAATAAAATCATGGCCGAAATGTTATTCAATCCCGGTGATTACGTTGTTTATCCGACGCACGGCGTCGGTAAAGTCCTCAGTGTTGAGGAAGAGGAAATCGCCGGTCACAAGCTTGAGCTTTTCGTGATCAGCTTCGATCGTGACCGTATGACGTTGCGCGTGCCTGTCAGCAAGGCCGCCAATTCCGGTCTCCGCAAGCTGTCTTCAAAGAAGCGCATGGATGAAGCGATCCACACACTCAAGGGTCGTCCGCGCGTCAAGCGCACCATGTGGAGCCGTCGTGCTGCAGAATACGACCTGAAGATCAATTCCGGTGATCCGGTATCGATTGCCGAAGTCGTCCGCGATCTGCACCGCAACGTCGGCCAGCCCGACCAGTCGTTCTCGGAACGGCAAATCTACGAACAGGCGCGTGATCGTCTGGCTTCCGAGCTTGCTGCCGTCGAAAAGACGGACGTCGACAAAGCGACCGTCAAGCTCGAACAAATCCTGGAAGCGGCCTAATTCGCATGACGACACCGTCGGAAACGACGGTGTCCGAAGGCCCCGCCATGGGGCCTGTAGGGGCGCAGCCGTCTAAGATTATCTCAGGTGGACAAACCGGTGTGGATCGCGCCGCGCTGGATGCGGCACTTGCGTGCGGCCTGCAATGTGGGGGCTGGGTGCCGCGCGGTCGTCGTGCCGAGGATGGGCCGATTGCCGAAGCCTATCCGATGAGCGAAATGAAAAGCTCGGCCTATGAAGCCCGCACCCGCCAGAATGTCATCGATAGCGATGCGACCCTGATCCTGACCCGCGGCGAGCCCGAGGGCAGTACCCGCGAAGCCCTGACGATTGCCCAGGAATTGAAGCGGCCCTACCACATCGTTGATCTCAAACGCACTCATTCACCACTGGCGGCATTGCGCTGGATTGAAGCGAAAAGGCCGGATGTCCTGAACGTTGCCGGTCCGCGCGAAAGCAATGCGCCGGGGGTATACGACGAGGCGGAACTTTTTCTCAAGCACCTCTTGCAGCTGGCAGCAGGCTCAAAATCCTGAGCCCATCAATTCGCAACGACTTTAACTTTTTCGCCCGCAGCAAGACCATCCGATAGAGCGTTGAGGTTGAGGGCGCGGAACCAGGCTTCGTTGAATTTGCCAAGCGGCATGGCCGCAGACAGTTTTTCAGGGTTATCCCCGGTCCTGACGGTTTGCAGCCGGATGTGCGGTGCTTTGATGGTGTTCTTTTCACTCTCTGTGAGAGTCCTGAAGCTATAGGTGGTTTTTCTCAGCGGTACGGACATCGACGCGGTCACCTTTGGCTCGGTCAGGAATGCGAAACGGAAAATTTTGTCGCGGCCGCCACGGATCGCCAGCATGCGAAGATCGCGTGTCCCCTTGTTGGTATTGACGCGTGCCGTGCCGGTTGCCGCTTCAAGTTCATTGATCGTCAAGCGTTCAACAGATTCAAGTTTGACACTGGACTTGGCGGCCCATTGT
>JANRAT010000004.1:2037-12117 GCA_030727885.1 Rhodospirillales bacterium
GTCTGGAAACGTAATCCGAAAGGTTTGGCATGCCGGTTGCCACTTTCGGGTCTTCCATATCAAAGATTATGGTTGTTCCTTTGTTGTCGGTACCGACAACATTCGTCTTGCCGTTGTTAACCTGAAAGGCAGGCGGGAAGTCGAAGCGGAAATCCAGATCGGGGTGAATGAAGCTGTCACCCTTCATGAATCCTTCCTTCGGGTCTTTGCCGAATTGCACGCCGTCGACCTGGGCCAGGAACGTATCACGATCCCGCTTGGCATTCGGGGGCGTTTCCTGGGCGGCAAGCTTTTTGGCCTGCTGGATCCGTTCGGAGGTCCGGGGGTGGGTCGACATGACGGAATAGTTATCTCTTGGCCGGCCGTTTGCATCGGCATCGATCGCATTTTCGGCATCCAGTTTGGAGAAAAAGTTTGTCAGCGCGTGCGGATCATATCCGGCTTTGCTCATGTATCGCGCGCCTAGGCTGTCGGCTTCAAGCTCCTGGGAACGGGAATAGCTTTGCAGGGCGGCCTGCGCACCGTAGCCGACGACATTGCCGAGGCCGCTCGGGGCGCCGAGCACACTGCCGATAATGCCGACGGCGGTCAGGCCAAGCTGGGTCGCAACCTGGGATGAATATCGCTGTGCCGTGTGTCTGGCGACGACGTGACCGATTTCGTGACCGATGACGCCGGCCAACTCTGCCTCATCTTCGCAAAGTGTAACCAGGCCACGCGACACATAGACATAGCCGCCGGGCAGGGCGAAAGCGTTCACCGTGTCGTCGTTGAGCACAAAGAACTGGAATTTCTGACCCGGGATTTCCGACTGTGCGACCAGTTTGTTGCCCAGTGCCGTGACATAGGCCTGCAGGGCCCGGTCGTCATAGGTGCCGCCGAATTCCTTCAGCATATTCGGATGCTCTTCGGCGCCGACTTTCTGTTCATCGTCTTCTGACATGAAGCCGGTAAAGCTTTGCGCGCCGGTGGCACGGTTGGTGGTGCAGCCGGATGTCGCAAAAGCGGCTAACAGCAGGGCCGGCAATATCCAGGCGAAGGGTCTGTAACCTGTCATCGGTATTCCTTAATCAAAACGCTTAATGAGTTTACTGCAGTTGGCACATACGGCTCAATACATCGCATGCAACCAAGGCGAATGTATGGCGCGTCAGCGCGGCAGCAATTCAATCTGTTCCGGATGGCTGGCGCGGATCATCGGCCCGTTTCGATTGCTCAGCCAACCCCGCACGCGGACTGCGCGGCCTGTCCAGTCTTGCGGGCGTGATGGAAAGTCCTTGAACAGGTTCATGGCTTTACGGTCGAGTGATACGGTAAAATCGGTTTTCCAGTCCTGCCCGAAATTCAAATATACGGTGCCTTTGACATCAGCGACGTCGACGATCCGCCCTTCAATGATCTGAAAAGTGCCGAGCATCTTATCAAGCACCGCCGTGTCTGGGTTTCGGATGGCGTAATAATCAAGTGCCCAGATGCCGAGACGCTCCTGGCGGGCGGCGCGTTCCAGTGCCAGCATCTCGTCGACGCGACCGCGGTTGTCCGGAAAGCTGTAAACCCGGGCCATGCCTTTTCGCAGCATCGCGCCCTGAACCCATAAAGTCTCTGCGCCGTCGACACGCTGCAGATGGGCCAGCCATCGGCCGTATCTGTCCCGCCGGGAGCCGGTAAAATTAAGCGTTACATGTTTGCCGAGGATCATCTCGGCCAGCGCGTCCTTGGATTCCTGGGCCAGCGGCCAGGTCGGGTAATTCTTGCGCCCAAGCGGCAGCTTCGGTGCCTGAATGCCGACCAGCCTGATTTTATCACCGTCCTGAAACGGCGGGTCGATGATGACCGTATCGCCATCGACGATTTCCGTGACCAGGGCGGTATGTGCGGGCGCGCCAAAGGCGGGTCCGCTCAGAAACAGGATCAGGGCAAAGGCCGGGATCAATTTACGCATTGGTCATGCCGGCGATCATAAGTTTGACATCATCCGGGGTGACGCCTTCATCGCGCAGTGCTTTCAATGTTTTCGATTGATCGCGTTTGGCAAGCCGTTTGCCGTCGGACCCCAGCAGCAACGGGTGATGATGATACGTCGGGACATCAAAGCCGAGCAAAGACTGCAGCAGTCGCTGGATATCGGTGGCTTCGACAAGATCCATGCCCCGCGTCACCAGCGTGACACCCTGAAGGTGATCATCAAGGGTCACGGCGAGATGATAGCTTGTCGGCGTATCTTTGCGGGCAAGTACGACATCGCCGAACTTTTCAGGCGCGGCAAGTCGTTCACCGATACCAAGATCATGCCACGTCAGGGCTTTCGTTTCGTTGAGTGCGGCTTCCATATCAAGGCGGATGGCGTGCGGCTCATGTGCGGCAATCCGAGACTGCCGTTCATCGGTGCTGAAATGCCGGCAGGTGCCGGGATAAACCGGCCCATCGGGGCCGTGCGGGGCGCCGCCGGCGGCTGTGATTTCCGCTTCGATGTCCTTGCGGGTGCAAAAACAGGGGAAGGTAAGGTTGCGAGCCTCAAGCGCAGACAGGGCATCCCGGTAAGCATCGAGATGATCGGACTGGCGACGAACCGGGGTTTCCCATTCAATCCCCAACCACGCCAGATCGGCATAAATCTGCTGCTCGAATGCAGGCCGGCAACGGGTTGGATCAATATCCTCGATTCGCACAAGGAATCGCCCGTTGGCGTCTTTGGCGGCGGCAAAAGCAAACAAGGCCGCATAAGCATGGCCAAGGTGCTGATAGCCGGTCGGGCTAGGGGCGAAACGGGTCACAATGGTCATGTTTCTGCTCGGTCAACCTCAATGACAGCGGAAGGGGTGACAATGACGTTCTTTGTGCGCTAACACTTGTGCACCCGATTATTAGGAGCATGCAAGTATGAGTGACGAAACCCCTGTGTTGCCGAAGCTCAATGGCCCTACACTTGAGCCGCTTGGTGGGCGGACCCCGAAGCAGCTGGTGGTATTGTGCCATGGTGTTGGCTCGGATGGCGACGATTTGCTGGGGCTGGCGCCATACTTTCAGAAGGTTCTGCCGGAAGCACGGTTTGTCTCGCCACATGCGCCGTTCCAGTTTGATGGCGGGCCGATCGGTTATCAATGGTTCAGCCTGAGCGATTTCAGTCATAAAGCCCGTGCTGACGGCGTGCGTAAGGCCGCGCCGATCCTCAACGCCTATATCGACGAGCAGCTGGCGTATCTGGGGCTGGCCGACAAGGATCTGGCGCTGATCGGCTTCTCGCAAGGCACCATGATGGCGCTGCATGCCGGACTGCGTCGCCCCAAGGCCTGCGCTGGTATATTGGGGTATTCAGGCATGCTGGTGGACCCGGAAAGCCTGGTCGATGAAATTACCGTCAAGCCACCGGTCCTGTTATGCCATGGGCAGGTCGACGACGTTCTGCCGTTCGATTTCATGCCGGCGGCACTGGCGACGCTCCGTCAGTCCGGCGTGCCGTGTGAAGGATTGGCGCGTCCGGGGCTTGGGCACGGCCTCGATGATGACGGCATCAAGGCCGGGATGTTCTTTCTGGCGGACGTGTTCGGGATCAATCTTTCGAGCCTTAGATAAAAAACACCGCCGGTCACCAAATATTCATACGCAATGATTTTGCATTTGCTCAATATCGTGTAATCTCATCCGTGTTGGACAGGAGATATAGTATTCTATGTCGATCAACGGATACCCGGCACTGGCCCTGAATGCGGATTTTCGTCCGCTCAGCTACTTCCCCCTTTCATTGTGGTCGTGGCAGGAAGCGCTGAAGGCGGTGTTTCTGGACCGTGTCAGTGTGGTTTCCGAGTACGATATGGTGGCCCGCTCGCAAACTCAGGAATTTTACCTGCCCAGCGTCATCGCCCTCAAAGAATACGTGCCGATGAACCGCTCCCCGGCGTTTACCCGCTTCAACGTGTTCCTCAGAGACGGTTTTTCCTGTCAGTACTGCGGTTCACGTCTGGCGACTGAGGATCTGACCTTTGATCATGTTGTGCCCCGTTGCCGGGGCGGAAGAACCACATGGGAAAACGTCGTGACGGCCTGTTCGCCGTGCAATCTTACAAAGGGACACAAGCTGCCGAAACAGGCGAGAATGTTTCCAAGGCGCGAACCGGCAAGGCCGTCGTGCCACAGCCTGCAAGAGAACGGTCGTTCGTTCCCGCCAAATTTTCTGCACGAAAGTTGGCGGGATTTTCTTTACTGGGACAGCGAACTGGAAGCCTGATCCGGTTGCCCTCTGGACAGTTCATCATCATTGCGGCATATCTTCATGAGACTTTTATGAGGAGTGATGATCATGCCCAAGTTCGACAAACAAGGTTTCATTGATGCCTGCGGTATCGCAGTGAAGGACGGTCAGGCGGCCATCCGGGAACTCGTGACCGAAGCCGTATCCGATCCGGCAGGTATTGTTAAGGAACTGGGCGAGCCGAAAAAGGCCGGCATTGATCTGCTGCATCGCTCCGCTGATCTCACGGTCATCAATTTCATCTGGTCGCCGTACATGACGCTGATCCCGCATGACCATCAGATGTTTGCCGTCATCGGTCTGTATAACGGACGCGAAGACAATGTGTACTGGAAACGTACCGATGATGGCCTCAAGGCTGCGGGTGCGGATTCCCTTGGTGTCGGCGACGTCGGCACACTGGGTCACAGCATCATCCATTCCGTGACCAACCCGCTCGGCAAGTTCACCTCGGCGATCCATGTCTATGGCGGCGATTTTTTCGAGCCGCATGAGCCGCGCACCGAATGGGATCACGAAACCCTTGAGGCGCGCCCCTGGAATGTTGAGACGACGCGCCGCATCTTTGCCGAAGCGGAAGCCCGCTTCATGGCCTCGGTCGCTTAACTTACGCCTGCTTGCCGTCGCTTTCGGCAAAAATACCTGTAATCTCGGCGTGCGGGATCATGCCGTCGAGATAATCCAGGTTGCCGAAGCCAAGATCGCTGACAGCTTTGCGTACCAGACCAAGGGTCGCACACATGACGCTGCCGCCGGTCGAGATGCGTCGCACGCCCATGTGGTCAAGCTCATCCAGTGGTATGTCGAAACCCTTCATGCCGACCAGGACATTGACCGGCTTGCTGATTGCGCCCAGCACAGCTGATATCTGCTCGCGGGTTCTGAGGCCCGGCGCATACAGGCAATCCGCTCCGGCATCCTGATATGCCTTGAGACGCTTGATGCTTTCGTTCAGGGGATCCGGGTATCCGACCAGGAAGCATTCGGCGCGCGCCGTCAGCACGAAATCGATCCCGGATGCATCAATTGCTTCACGGGCGGAACGGATGCGCTCGACGGTTTCTGCAATGCTCATCAGATTTTTGCCGCCGGTCAGGCGATGATCTTCGATGCTGCCACCCCGAGCCCCGGCGTCGATCATCAGGCGGAAGGTTTCAGAGACGGCTTCAGGTGTGTCACCGTAACCGTCTTCGCTGTCAACGCTGACTGGAATGCTGACGGCTGAGGTGATCGCGTGAACTGCTTCAAGGCATTCGTCACGGCTCAGAGCGCCTTCGTAATCCGGGCGGCCGAGTGTATAGACGATGCCGGCGCTGGTGGTGCCAAGGGTTTCGGCGCCGGCCGCAGCCATAATCCTGGCCGAGCCGGCATCCCAGGCATTGGGCATGCGAATCATCGGCCCTTGGTGGTGTCTGTTGAGGAACTGGTCGGCTTGCATGGTGCTCTCCCGGATGTGTTTCTTGAAGCAGGTCGTACAGTCGCGGATAAGCAGCGTTTTGTCATTGTGAAACGCTTCGCTTATGATCGAAATGTGAATGTAATAACACCAGGTTCCTGTCGGTGGTGACTGTGCCATCATGATGGCTCAGGATGCGCAATATCTCAATCGTGGCCGTTGTGAACACTGCAATCGCGCAGACCATAAACATATAATTTCATAATAAAATTCGGCCTATCTGATAAAGTGGAATTAAATTTGCTTTTATTCATTATTTATTCTATGGGTAGATGGCGTGTAGCATTTATTTCGATTTATTAAATTAATCGCTTGCCGATTAGCTTATTTTTATCCTCTGACATTGCGAACGTTAATCCGAACGAACGGCCATATCGTATGGCGTTCGCAACCACTACTCTTTTACGAGGACTAAATAAAATGGCTAAAGGTACAGTTAAATGGTTCAACCCGACCAAAGGTTTTGGATTTATTGAGCCTGAAGATGGTTCAAACGACGCTTTCGTTCACATTTCGGCTGTCGAACGCGCCGGTCTGAGCACGTTGAACGAAGGGCAGAAAGTTTCTTACGAAATTCAAGCCGGTCAAAACGGCAAGTCTTCTGCGGAAAATTTATCCGTCATCGGTTAATTTTGCGATCCGCCGTCTTCAACTTGTTTGGAGACGGCGGTTTTCGTTCAACGACAGATTTCTCTCATCGACGGTTAAGTGTATCCAGTCCTTGAGCGGCCCCGGTTTTGGGCCAGGAACTTGCAGAACGGCCAACAGTATTTATACCGCGCGATGAAGGCATAGCCTCTCGCAGGCCCAAAACACTTCACAACATACATGTCCAATGGCGCGTCCGGTTTGCCGGATGTCATGGCTAGTGGATCGATCAATACTTAGGAAACAATATTATTACCGAACAAAACTTTCTGGTCAGATATGGCCTGCATAATTTCGTTACTTTCAGGCAAAATGAGGAAAAGAACACTTTCTTCATCAGGAGTCTGGAAAGTCAGAATATGATCCGCCACGCACAACGGCTGATCAAAGATACATACGGCGACGTTCTTGATGTTCAGCTGAATTAAAGCCCGGACCGCCGATATGGCGACCCACCAGATCTGAAGACTCAATACTCGTTCAGATGCTTTATGCGAAACCATCCTGCGATGGAATAACGATCACGGGTTGTCATCAGAACTTCGTGCGGTATTTCTTCGCTTAAAAAAACGACCATCGTGCTGAACTGCGGGGTGACGGTTATCGGCTGTTGGCCATCGGTCCCTGTGAAAAGGATCAATTCCCCCGCATCGGCACTCACCCAATCCTTGTTGAGATAAAACACAATCGACAGGATCCGGTTTCGCTCGCCCGAAAATGCGTCCTGATGTTTCTGATAGAAATCACCAATTGAATAATGGGCAAAATGGCTCTCGAAGGAGAACAGTCCAAGAAAAAGACGGGCGTTCAGGTAGGCCTGCAGCGATGTCATCCAGTGCAGCCATTCGGCACCGGCAGCGGTTGTGTCATCGATCCATGCTAACGCACCCCTGCGAATGTCCGGATCGACGCTGAAGTCAGTTTCTCTGCCAATACCGGCCTTTTGATAACGGGTCAGCAGCGGATCATGCTGAAGATCCCAGAGCCGCTGGCAAAGCCCATCCGGCAATACATTTGTCTGAATGCTGAACCCCTTTTCCGTGAGATCACAGGCAAGCGCCTCAAACAGCAGGTCGTTCATCGGCAAAATATCAGGCGTACTCATGATTTTGAATGCGGAGCAAGTGCCCCATTCACCATGAGCGGTTGAGAAACGCATTCCATGCACTTCTGTCGATATAGAATTTATTTTACTCGTGGCTTGAGTTCAGCTCGTTGAAATCAACAGCTTGGCGGCCTTGGACACGGGTATCGCCTGTCATTCAACACGCCGTTCCACTGCGGACACAGGGTGTCGCGTTGCCTGGTAAAGGTCCAGATATATTTAATCAATGTATCGTGATCGCGCATGAGGCGGCGCAGGTGAATGCCGGCGTTGATGGTCAAGGACCGTCAACAATCACTCGCAATCAAAGCGGCTGATGAATGTTTCCTGCATCTGCTGGGCAAACCGCGCTGCGGCGACCGGCAGGGTGCGGTCCCGTAACTGTCCGAAATAGAGAAAGCCCTCTGGGACATCGCGCACATCAATGGGCATGCTGACGATGTCTTCTTCCAGGGCATTGGCGGGCAGGCCGATCGGCAGCTGAAACGAAAGGATGTTTTCTTCGCGGGCATAATGGCGAAGAAATTCAAAACTGTCGGGTTCGACAACGGGATTGAGATACAGCGACGTTTTGCGCACCGCCAGTTCCATCAGATGGCGCACACCGTAGGGCGCTGTCGGCAGGGCAATCGGGAACTGCAGGCAGTCGCGCAGGCGTACCGATTTGCTGTCGGCGAGTGGATGATCCGGTTTCATCACCGCATGCACCGGCTGGCGGATCGTCAGCAGGATCTGAAATTCCGACATCCGTACTGGCTCGAAGACAATGGCCAGATCAGCACTGATATCGATCAGCGCCTGTTCGGCAGCGGCACGGTCGCGCACCAGCACATCAAAGGTCACGGCAGGATGGCTGTGGCGATATGTGGAAATCTGTTGCGGTAGGAAGAACGGCAGCAAGGCTTGCGAGCAGGCGACGGCAACATGGCCCCGGCGCTCGCCGCTCAAATCGGCGATCTGGTTTTCACCTGTTCAAGATCGCCCAGCTGATTGCGGATGTGGTGAATCAATATTTCACCTGCTGCGGTAAGGCGCACCCCGCGCGGGAAGCGTTCAAATATATCAACGCCCAGTTCTTCCTCCATCGCAATGATGCGCCGGTTCAGGGCCGTCGAGGTAATCGCCAGGGTTTCCGCCGCTTTGCGGATGGATCCCGCTTTGGCGACAGCATCAATATAGCGGAGCGGCAGGATGTGGTGTGGCGTGTTCGGCACGGTATCCAATTCCAAAGCTTTGATCGCGGGATTACCAGGATGATACAGGAACCGGTATCACTGCCGTCGGTGCTGACAGATCCGGCGCTTCGGCAAAATCTGAAATGGGAAGCGTTTCGCGAAGGCATCGAGGTCAGCTGGGTTTATCGCAGCCAGGACCCGAGCGGTCCGGCAACGGCATTTCTGCGTTATGCACCGGGGGCGTACGCGCCGACGCATGAACATATGGGCTATGAGCATATTCTGGTGCTCGAGGGCGAGCAAAGCGATCAGAACGGCACCTACAAAGCCGGATCACTGACGGTCAACCCGCCAGGCACGCAGCATATGGTGACCAGCAAAACCGGCTGCGTCGTGCTGGCCATATGGCAATCCCCGGTCCGATTTCTGTAGAGTTGCCGAAACGTCTTTTCATTCGCTGAAAGCCGTTGCAATGATCATGGGCGAGGAATAATCCTTCACCAGCAGCGGAGGAACCATGTATGGCGCAGACTTTCATCGTTAGATCAGCAAACCTGGTCTTCACGTCGGCACGCCCTTTGGGCGGGGTCTGCCTTGCCCTTTTCATGGCACTGCTGGCTTCATGGCTGCGCTATCATTTCATTGAACCGGCAGCGTTCGGCACGGCCTGTGAAAAGAGTGCCCTGTGGTGGTGTGCGCCGCGCGCGGGCCTGATTGTGGCGACGAAAATGAACCTGCTCGGCATCGTCTCGGTGCTGGCGGCAGCGCTGGCCTTCTTGCCGCAATCTCGGGTGCACCTGTATGCGGCACACTTCGGACTTGCTGTCGGTGGCGCGGGGATGGTGCTTTATAACGCAACATTTTCTGCCGTCGCGTTTGTGCTGTGTTTGCTGTTATTGGCGTTACGCCGTGAGCACGCGGAATAGACGACTGATTTCCGCCTGCAAGGCCGGCAAGCCCGGGACGGCAAACACCAGACATGTCGCCGCCCAGCCAAGCGCTTCCCAATTGCCAAAGTGATCAACGGCCATCGGTCCGGCAACCAGCAGGATCAGCGTCATCCAGGCCTCTTCCGGGGGCGGGGTCTGATCCCCACCGGCGGAGAAACGGGCCTGGAAGAAGATCGCCAGAGCCGGCAGGATAAAGGCCAGCGTCAGGAAATCGCGATGCCGTCCGTCGACGGCCATCAGCACGGCCATGATGACAGCCGGCAGCAGCACCAGCCAGCGGCATAGTCCGAGCTTTTGATCGGCTGACATTGATCTTTGACGCAGTCCCTTGATGACCTCGGCAAGCGATGTCGGGGTGCGGCGGCGCTGATCCGAAAGGCCGGCGATCTGCAGGGCCATCATGATTCCGCCGGCGGCGGCCAGGACAAGCAGACACGCTGCCCATATCTGACCGGGTATGCCAATCGACATGGCCTGGGTTTGCGGATAGAGCATCC
>JANRAT010000005.1:0-1524 GCA_030727885.1 Rhodospirillales bacterium
ACGTCGCATTGCCGTTGAGTCCGTCGCTCAGCATCGCAATCCCGGCACCGATGTCGCAGACGAAGCTGATATCGGCCTGGTGCACATAATGGGTGTTGGGCCGAGCAGAAACCTCGATCACGGTTTTGCCTTCAACGCCGGTGCCCCAGATATTGCGCCAGTCGATGCGCATTTCAATCGGATCATAGCCGGCCAGCACGATGACGTCGGCGGCGTCGATCATCGGCTTCAGGGCTTTGTAGGATTTCGGCGACAGGCCATGCCCGCCGAGTGCCAGCGGATCGTCTTCGCTGACCACGCCCTTGGCTTTGTAGCTGGTGATGATCGGTATCGATAGACGGTGCACGGCTTCATCGACAACCGCGGCCGCATCGTGATGCAGCACCTCGACACCGCAGATCATCAGTGGCCGTTCGGCCGCGGCAAGGGCGGCGCGGGCACGATCCAGATCAGGCCCCGGTGCAGGCGCAGTTCTGGACAAGCGGGCACGTCCCGGATAGCCGGTTATCTTTGCTTCCTTGCCGGCAATATTGATCGGCATATCCAGATGCACCGGTCCCGGCGGGTCCTGCATGGCGATGGCAATCGCCTTGTCGATCATCACGTCGACGGCGCCTTCCGCGACAACCATCGATGCCTTGCAGATCGGCGCGATGACCTTGGTGTGATCAAACACTTGATGGGTATAGGTTTCCGCTTCGGCGGCATCGACACAGCCGGTCAGGAAAATCAGCGGCACCTGATCCTGCCAGGCATTGGCGACAACGTTGACGGCGTTGACCACACCCGGGCCAACGGTGGCCACCAGAATGCCCGGCGCACCGCTGGCGTGGTAGGTGCCTTCGGCCATGAAGCCGCCGGCGTTTTCATGCTTCACCAGATGAAAGCGGATACCGGCCTTATCCAGCCCGTCCATCAACGACAACACCTCACCGCCCGGGATGCCGAAAGCATGACGGCAGCCGGCTTCGTAAAGACGCTTGCCGATGATGTCAGATGTTGTTGTCACGTCGTTTTTCCCTTTACTCGTCATTCCCGCGAAGGCGGGAATCCATCTCATCCGTCATCTTGGATCCCCGCCTGCGCGAGGATGACGAATTAAAAACATAAGCCTCATTCAGCCGCAGCAGCCCGCTCGGCCAGCTTGAGATAACCATCGCGGGTCTGCGGCAATTTACGATCGAGAATTTGACCGGCAACCAGATTGCGCAGCACCTGCGCGGTGCCGCCGCCGATGGTGAACATGCGCGCATCGCGGTACATCCGCTCCATCGGATTGTTGCGGGAATAGCCGGCTGCGCCGAACACCTGCAAGGCATCGGAGGTGACCTTGATCGCGGTATCGGCGGAGAGGATTTTCGCCTGCGCCGCCATCAGCATGTCGGGGAAGCCTCCCTTGGTCACCGTCGCCGAGGCGGCTGCCTTGTAGATCAGCGCCTGTGACGCGGCGAGGCTGACCGACATGTCGGCAAGCATCCACTGCAGCCCCTGGAATTCGGCAATCGGGCGGCCGAACTGTTCGCG
>JANRAT010000005.1:1534-7343 GCA_030727885.1 Rhodospirillales bacterium
CGCGTTTTCCGGCAAAGGCAAGGGCCTGTTCATAGGCCCCTTCGGCGATCCCCATGGCCACCGTGCCGGCACCGACCCGTTGCGAGTTATAGGCATTCATCAAACTGGCGAAGCCGCGTTTGATGCCTTCCGGCGGCAGCAGCGCCATGCCTTCCGGGATCACCAGATCCTTGAAAATCAATTCGCATTCGGGAATGCCACGCAGCCCCATGGTCGGCTCGCGCTTGCCGACGATCAGCCCTTCGGCCTGATCCCTGACGGCGATGAAGCCGCCGATGCCCATGTCCTGACCGTCTTCGATGACGCGGGCAAAAATCAGATGCAGTTTCGAGACGCCGCCGCCGGTGATCCAGTGCTTGCGGCCATTGATGACGTAAGTGTTGCCCTTTTTGACGGCGGTCGTGGTCATGTCCGTCGCCGCACTGCCGGCTTCCGGCTCGGTGATGCAGATCGCCGGCTTGTCACCGGCCAGCACCAGCGACGCGGCCAGCTTCTTCTGTTCTTCGGAGCCGTAGCGCATGATCGCACTGACCGCGCCCATGTTGGCTTCGACGACAATGCGCCCGCTGACGCCGCAGACCTTGGCCATTTCCTCGACCACCAGCACGGCATGCAGGAAACTGAATCCGCGCCCGCCATACTGCTTGGGGATGGTCATGCCCATGAAGCCGGCCTTGGTCAGCTCTTCGATGTTGTGCCACGGATAGGTTTCCGTACGGTCGACTTCGGCAGCACGCCCGGCGATCACGTCAGTGGCCAGCTTTCGTGCAGCGCTTCTCAGTTCGAGTTGTTCGTCGCTCAGATTAAACATGACCGGTCTCCTTTAAATGATGCCTTTGTCGCGTAGCGCCTGACAGGCCGCCGTGTCCAGATTCAACAGTTCCGCCAGCACCTCATCGGTGTGCTGCCCCATCATCGGTGGCGGACGCCGATAGCTGACCGGCGTTTCCGACAGCTTGATCGGATTGCCGATCAGCCGGCACATGCCGTCAGCGCTGATCGGGTGTTCCATTTCGATGGCCATGCCGCGATGCTGGATCTGAGGATCTGCAAAAGCCTGCGGCACGGTGTTGACCGGTGCCGACGGCACGCCCAGCGGGGCCAGCCCCGTGACCCATTCTTCGGTCGTCTTCATCACCGTCATCTGGCGCATCAGCGGCGTCATCGCATCGCGGTTGCGGACCCTGAGATCGTTTCTGAGAAAGCGTTCGTCCGCTGGCAGTTCGGGCTTGCCGGCGAATTCGCAAAAGCGCTGGAACTGGCCGTCGTTGCCGATCGCCAGAATCACGTAGCCGTCCGCCGTCGGATAGACGTCGTAGGGCACGATGTTCGAATGCGCGTTGGCACGCCTGACGTTTGGTTTACCGTATGTCAGATAATTGACGCCCTCGTTGATCAGCCAGGCAACCGTAGAATCCAGCAACGCCAGATCAATCAGTTGCCCCTGTCCGGTCTTGTCACGGTGACGCAATGCCGCCAGCAGTGCCGAGGTCGCATACATGCCGCACATCACGTCGGAGATGCCGACACCGACCTTGTGCGGATCGCCGTCAACCGGGCCGGTCAAACTCATCACGCCGCTCATCCCCTGCGCCAGCATGTCGTAGCCGGCGCGCTTGGCATACGGCCCGGTCCGACCGAAGCCGGAGATATGCAGATATACGAGATGCGGAAATTCGGCGTGGATCTCGTCATAGCCGAGACCGTATTTATCCAGTCCGCCGACCTTGAAGTTCTGACACAGCGCATCGCAATGCGGCAGCATGTCCTTGATCAGCTGCACCCCTTCAGGACAGGTAATATCGATGGTGACCGAACGCTTGTTGCGGTTCGACGCCATGTAATAGGCGCTTTCGCGGGTTTCGTTGCCGTCCTTGTCCTTGAGATACGGCGGCCCCCAACCCCGGGTGTCATCGCCGTCATCGGGCTTTTCAACCTTGATGATGTCGGCGCCGAGATCACCAAGCAGCTGTGTGCAGGTGGGCCCGGCGAGAATGCGGGTCAGATCGAGAATGCGAATCCCGTCGAGGGGGCCTGGCTGGTTCGTCATGAAGTTTCCTCTGGCTGGGTCGGCGCTTCACCATATTGGTTTTAGCCGATCTTATTTCTTGATAAAAACGAATAATAATTTCGGATAGCTTGATTAATTATCATCTTCCATAGACTTGCTGCGCTTGTCCCCGGCCAGATTGCTGAGGATTTCGACCAGCGCACGGATCAGGTGTGCCTTCGGATTGTCGCGCCGCTCGACAACGCCGATGACACGGTTCAGGGGCGGATCACCAAACGGTATTTTCTCGACCTCGTCGGGCAGTGCCGCGCCGGCACGGTCCGGCACTACGGAAACACCCAGGCCATGTTTGACCATCGAGGCGATGGCTTCAAGCGAGTCTATTTCCATGCCGGTGTTAACGCGGATGCCCCGGTCCTTGAGATTGGTGTCGATCAAGCGTCCGGCCCAGGCAAACCGCTGAAAGCGGATGAACGGTCCGGCGCCGAGCAGTTCGCGGTCGGTTGAGCCTTTGGTGCCTTTCGGGGCGATCACCATCAACGGTTCCTTGGCGAACATGTGCCAGCTGAGTCCGGTCTGCAGTTGCGACGGCTCTGTGACCACCGCAGCATCCATCTCGCCCTTGTGCACGCGGCCGACCAGATCGGCAGAAAGGCCGCTTGAAACACGAATGCGCAGATCAGGATGCGATTGCCGGATCGCGCTCAGGGCCGGCGGCAGAATGCCCGACATCAGCGTCGGCACGGAACCGATATCCAGGCTGCCGCTGAGCGTCTCACCGGCGACGATATCACTGAGGTTTTCGCATTGTTCGATGATGTCGCGCGCCCGGTCGACCAGATTACGGCCCCGTGTGTTGAGCCGGGGCGGCCGGGTCGTGCGATCAAACAGCTTGGTATCGAGGTCGTCTTCCAGTGACTTGATATGCAGACTGACGGCCGACTGGGTCAGCCCGATGGCATCACCGGCGGCGGCGAATGAGCCGTGTTCGGCAATCGCGATCAGGGTTTTGAGATGACGCAGATCCATGCCCGGCAGAATATCTGCAAACCCTGTGCGGCAAAAGGCAGGAAACACCGCTTTCTAAGTAATCTCCGTTATTGACCAGACCGGAAGAACGATCAAAGCTTCCCCGGCATCTGGGCAAGGAGCAGGAGACAGATGACTGAAGATCAATTGCGCCGACGCGCCTATGACGACACCCCCATCAGGGAAATAAAAGGCGTCAATGAGGATTTCGTCCTGCATATCCCGGCTGGCAGACCACTTCGCGAAGCTGTCGATTTTCTGGCTCAGCACAGAATCGGCCTGACTCTTGTGATCGCTTCGGACGGCGGACTGGCCGGTGTGATCTCGGAACGGGATGTTATTCGAGCACTGTACGAGCACGGCAATGACGCGCTTGGCATAGCGGTGGATAAATTCATGACCCGCGATGTCATCACGTGCACTGACGATGACCGCGCCATTGATGTCGCAAGGCTGATGTCAGATCATCATATCCGCCATATGCTGATTATTGAGGGGCAGTTACCTGGCCGGCATGGTCAGCGCTACCGATATGGTCCGGCACTTCGCTTCAAAGGCCTAGCGTCCAGACGCCAACCGGCATCTCATTTTTGCGGGTATGGATTTTCGAGACCGCTGATCAGGCCCTGCAGAACATCACGCAGTTGCGCCTCGTCGCAGCCCATCAGCACAGCATCTTCAAGCGCATCCTGACATTCCTGGCGGATTTCCTGAAGATTTTCACGCAATACGACGAGCTTTTCCTCGCATGACACGAGGCTGCCGTCCGGCTGACGCCAGACCACCGCGTTGATATCGATCTTCTTTAAATCGTCGTTCATGTCTTGGAGATATACCCGCACCCTGGATGTTTCAAGCGCCACCCGGTAATCACGCGTCAATCAATGTCCGGCCATGAGCGGTATATCCCGGAAGCCGGTGCCGCCAGACGCTTGCCGCTGATCCCAGGTCCGAATTCCCAGGGCAGTGCCGGCGGTTCATCGGCGCGACCTTCCCACGGCAGTTCAGGCGGCGTTTCCTGCCGCTGGCGCCGGTTGAGCGCCTTTTCGACATGTTTGAGATTCTTTTCACAGACCCCGGCAAGGCGCTCGGCACCTTTTTCAACATAAACACCGTGTGCCGTCTGGAACGCCACGCCGGCACCCTGCAGGGCATTGTTGTCTCCGGAGATTCGGCCATACAGGAACAGGGCTGAGCCGAGATTGTTCTGCGCCGAGGCCCAGTGCAGCGGCATGTGCTTGCGATCACGAGCCGACACCACATCGTTGCAGGCATCGACGGCCTGCAGCAGCATCGCCGGGTCACGGTTGACGCGGCCGATGACCAGCGCGACCTGACCGAAATGGCCCATCGCCTCGGCCCATTCGTTCGGCGTCTTCTGCTTGTCGTAAACGGTCAGGGTATTCTGAAAGGCCTGCAACGCGCGTTCCAGGGTATCGGCATCACCGTTATCAAAATCAAGCCGGTACAAGGCCAGTCCAAGCCGGTTGTTGAGCGCCGCCCAGTCATAGGGAAAGGCCTTCGGGCCGATGATCCGCAAGGCATCTTCAAGATCGTCGATGGAATCCTGCAGCGCCCCTGTATCGTTGGTGCGCTCGGCGATGAACTGCCGGAGAAACGCCCGGTCGCGATGCACGAACGCCCATTCGAGCGGAGTCTTGTCGGCACTAAACACGGCCAGCGCGGAATCGAACAGCGACAGTGCCGACTGCGCATCCTCTGCGCGGCGCTGAAAGCGCATGGCATTGGCAAAGATTCTGGCCACCGTCGCGCGGTCTTCGGCACGGGCCAGCGGCTCGAGATTGGGGATTTCGTGGACCAGATGATCGCGGGCATCCTTGAGCAGCACTTCAAGATCACGCCTGACGGTCAGTTGCTTGCCGGCGGCCTTGGTGCGCACCGCGGCCAGCAGGGCCGCATGCAGACGATGCGCCCCGGCAGCATCGAGCGGCATCGGCAGCACCAGCAAGGTCCAGCCATCACCCATGCGGAACTGATCAACCAGCGTGTCGTCACGCACGAAGAATCTGAGATGCACCAGTGATCCGGCCTTGGCCACTGCGCCCCAAACCAGCACATCGCCGCCGTTATCGACCAGCCAGCGTTCACAGGCCCGCCTGAGCTCACGCATTGCACCGACCGGCTCGCCATCGAACGCAAGCTCAACCCTGGCATTCATCGCCTTGGCCTTGAGACCACGACGCTGCCCAAGCTCATCAATCAGGTGTGCCGCCGCCTGTTCACCGCCTTCGCCCTCAAGTGCGGAAATGCGGATATCAATACGGTCATAAACATCGGCGAAATCGGGTTTGAGGATACGCCTGAGCAAGCCCGGCTTGAGCACCGACGACGCAGGATCAGTGCCGCCATAATCGGCATCGATCCCTGCCGACAGTGCCACCAGAGCCCGCGATGATGAGCCGGATGTATTCGGCACAGCCAGATTTTTGGACGTACTTTTGGCTTTTCGTTCCGGCTTTTTCGTTGCGGCCGGTTTGCCGAGCAGCCTTGCCGCCATTTCCTTGGTCACAGGTTCAACAACCAGTGTTCCCAATGCCTGAGCGTTGTCCGCCATAGCACGGCCCTCGACCAGTTCCTCGGCACCGACAAGGGCACCCCGATCGAGGATTGCCGTAGGCATAGACATGCCGTCCATGTCCCGGGTCATCTCAACAGACCCCTGAACAATGCGGTACGCTTGCTTCGGCACTTCACCTTCGGCGAGCAGAATCTCGCCGGATTTAAAGTCTTTGGTAGCCACCCGTGTCT
>JANRAT010000005.1:7353-12109 GCA_030727885.1 Rhodospirillales bacterium
GACTTGGCGTCCCTATGGTGGCTTTTAAAGTGTGAAAATGAGATTAACGGAGGGCCTGTTTTTTAGCCTTTAAGCACCTGAATTATGAGTCCAGCCGCGGCTTTCAGCCTTCTGTGATCTCGTCGCGCAGGGCCCTGCGAATATCCCCGAAAACGCCGGCCCAGGCTCCGTGCCGTTTCTGTCTAAACAGCCGCATGCTGGGGTACCAGGGAGAGGTCTCGATATTCCGCATCCAGCGCCAATCCGGTGAGAACGGGATCGCGACCCAGACCGGCTTGCCCATGGCACCGGCAAGATGCGCCAGTGCGGTATCCACCGTGATCACCAGATCGAGCTGGCTGATCACCGCTGCAGTGTCTGAGAAATCACGCAGTCTTTCACCAAGATCGGTGACCAGGGCATCGCAGCCGTATTCCTTGAGATCGGCGACCGCGCCGCCCTTCTGCAGAGAATAGACGGAAAGCCCGGGCAGGCCGAGAATTTCGATGAAATGCTTGAAGCTGGCGGAGCGGTTGGCATCGTTGCGGTGGGTCGGTCGGCCGGCCCAGGCAATGCCGACCCGTTTGATCCGGCCCAGCGACGACGGCAGCTGCACGGCACCGGGATCCAACGGCCCGACGTATGGCACTGCTGCCGGAATGGTCTCCAGCGTGGTGCCGAAAACATGCGGCAATGACATCATCGGAATATAGAAATCGAATTTTGGTGGCGTTTGGCCACGATTGAAGACCTTGCTGACCCCCTCGACGGAGCCCATGAGGCGCGCCAGTTCGGGCTGCACCTCGACCACCACCTGCCCACCACGAGCCTTGATCATCGGCAGGTAGCGGGCGAACTGGATCATGTCGCCAAAACCCTGTTCGTGATGCACGAGTACGGTTTTGCCCTTCAGCTCAGAGCCATCCCAGCGCGGCTGCTCGAACGTGCGCGGCGGCGAGCGGTCGAGTTTCCAGCGGCTTTCATAAGCTTTGAAGCCTTCTTCGAGGCGGCCCATTTCGAGCAGCGTCAGAGCCCGGTCCCACTGGCAGTCGACATGGTTTTCATTCAGTGCCAGGGCCTTGTCGAGACAGCTCAGCGCCGCATCGGTCTGACCGAGGTCACGCAATACCAGCCCAAGATTGTAATAGGCTTCGGTGGATTTGGGCGCCAGACGGACCGCCTGCTGGTGCGACGCCATGGCCACTTCGAGCCGGCCCAGTTCGCGGAGCGCATTGCCCATATTGGAATACACGCCGGAATTGTTCGGCTTCAGGACCAGCGAGCGGCGATAGCATGCGACAGCCGCTTCAAGCTTGCCGAGGCTTCTGAGCGCCACGCCAATGTTGTTGTAGACATCCGGCTGCTTCGGATTGAGTAGCAGGGACTTGCCGTAGGCCTCGATCGCTTCCGCAACCTTGCCTTCACGGTGCAACCCGGCGGCGCGGGTGAACATGCGGGCCGCTTCGCGTTACCTGAGCGCAATACGCTGGTCTTCCGGGAGCGAGCGCCAGACTTCGAGCTTGTCCGGATCAACGGTATGGGGTTGCGATTGCGTTGGCTCAGGCGCCGCAGCCGGCGCTTTTTCGCGCGGACGCAAAACAGCCTTGGCACGCTTCTTTGGTGCCGGACCGACTTTCCCAGTCTGCTTTGCCATGATGGCCCCCCGTTTCTATCCCTTGGCGGCATATTGCAAGGGCTTTCGCCAGACCGCAAGCGTGGCGGACAGCCATGCGCAAGTGCCTGCGCTTATTTACCGCGGATTTTAATCAAATTATAGACAGCACATTCTCCGGCGGGCGGCCCATGACGGCCTTGTCACCGGCGACGACGATTGGGCGTTCGATAATCACCGGCGCCTTGACCATGGCATCGATCAGCGCCGCTTCGCTCATCTCCGCTATTTCCAGGCCTGCTTCACGGGCTTCCTTTTTGCGCACAATGTCATGAGCCTTGAGACCCAGAAGGCCGAGAATTCGTTTCAGTTCGGCCTTGCCCGGCGGTTTCAACAAATATTCGACAACGCGATAATCGACGTTTTTTTCTTCAAGGATCGCCAGAGTCTGGCGTGATTTCGAACACCGTGGGTTATGATAGATGGTAACGGACATTTTTAATCCTCTGTCTTGATGACGGTTTTATCCTGTGGCGGCATAAACGGCTCAGGCCGGTCAGTCGCTGGCAGGCTTTCGACGTAAAGCGATGTCGACGGGAAGGCAAATCCGGCACCCGCACCCTGTACCACTTCCATGATCTTATAGGCGAGGCGCTCCTTTACCTCGAGATATTCGCCCAGCAGCCTCTTGGGCGTAAAACAGTAAACAATAATATCGATCGAAGAATCATTGAAGCGGTCAACCCGCACGTGGGCATGGGCCAGCTCCGGATTGACAAAATCATCGTCTTTGATGATGAACTCGCGAATACCATTGCAGATTTCCGCCAGTTGCTCGGTCGAGGTCCGGTATTCAACGCCGATGTGCCAGTTGATGCGGCGATACGTCATGCCGGTGAAATTGGTCACGGCGGTATCCGACAATTGCGCATTCGGCACCATCACAGGCGCCAGATCAAAACGCCGGATCATCGTCGATCTGAACCCGATCGTCTCGACAATGCCTTCGATAACCCCTTCGACATGAATCCAGTCGCCTTTGTGGAAACGCTTTTCGCCGATAATCAGAATTCCGGCGATCAGATTCTTGAACAGATCCTGCGCCCCCAGCGCCAGGGCAATACCGAACAGCCCGGCACCGGCAATGATCGGCCCGATCTGAATGCCCCAGATTTGCAGTACCGTTGCCGCGCCGACCAGCACCACGGTAACCTTGAGTGCCTTGACGATCCACTCGAACAATTCCTGGCTCAGGATATCTTTGAGTTTTTCGAATGCCCCGGAAAGGGGCGTCACGGCGCGCAACATGGTCCAGAAGATGGTGAATGAAATCAGGGTCCGCGTCAGGTTCTCGGCAATTATTGCGACAACGCCTCCGAACTGCATGTAATTGCCGGCAACGAAGATACCGAACACAACCGGGATTGTGCGGAGCGGCGGTGCAATCGCATCAACGATCTTGTCATCAATGCGCCATTCGGTGCTTTTTGCCAGACTGCGAAGCCAGCCGATCAGAAACTTGGCGATCAACCCGCGCAGCACGAAGAACGCAAACAGGATCAGCAGCGCGTTGATGGTCCGTCCGATATCGACACCGCCGAGCCCGTTTTGCCAGACATCGGCGACAAGCACCCAGAATTTTTTCAGATCGTCGATATTCAAATTATCTCTCCGATGAGGTCGATAGTTTCATGCTGTGTTACCCCGGGCGCTCTTAAATCCATTTCAGCCGCCGGAAGATAAATATCTGCAGTCCGACCACCGCACCCAGCACGGCCATAATGACAAGAAAACCGTCCTTGCTTTCGGCCAGCGGCACACCGCCGACATTCATGCCGAGCATCCCGGTAATGACCCCGAGCGGCAGCATCAGGGCCGCCACCACGCTCAGGGTATACATGTTTCTGTTCGTGTGCTCTGCCGTGCGGTTGGTCAACTCGTCCTGAATAACCGCCGCCCGTTCGCGCATCGCATCCAGATCTTCGACAATCCGGGCCAACTGGTCGGCTGCCTCACGAAATGCCAGCCGATGTTCGACCGGCATCCAGTGAAGATTTTCGGTATGGACCCGCGACAGGGCTTCACGCTGCGGCGCCAGATAGCGCCTGAGGGCAATCGCTTCGCGACGCAATTCCTTGAGCCGGTGGCGGATATCCGATGTCGGATTTTCCACCATGTCATTCTCCAGCGCATCGATATCGTCATTCATATCTTCGATGACCGGACTCATGCGATGGACCAGCCCGACCGCCAGCATCCGCAATGTGTCCGACGTGCTGAGCGGACCTTTTTCGCCAGCCATTTTTTCCAGAACATCTTTGACGGCCATCAGTTTTCTGAGGCGGACCGTGATAATCCGCTGCTCATCTGCCCAGATCCGCAGACTGACCATGTCTTCGGGATCGGCGCCGGGGTTGAGATTGACCCCCCGCAAGGTCATCAGAATGCCGTCATTCATGAAAGCAACGCGCGGTCTGGTTTCACCGGCCAGCAAGGCATCAACCTGCAGGGATCCGAGCCCGCTGTCGTTTCTGAGCCAGGCTTCGGTATGAACGCCATTGCGATCCAGATGCACCCAATAAGGGCCGCCCAAGGTTGTCGGTTTTCCCAGATCGTCCCAGTCGATCCCCCTGCCACCGCCATGCCCGTCGAGAACAAAGGCACTGATCAGACCATCTTCTTCGCTCATCACTTGCTCCACAATTTATTTTGCCCTCAGGGTGGCTTCTGCCTGCCGGAAGACTAGAATAGCGCACGCTGGCCAGGAAAGGGAGTACTGCGTGGATTCCGTGCGGACGCAAATCTTGTCTATTTCCTCGTTGCTGATGGGCATGTCGATGCTGCTGATCGGCAACAGTCTGCAAGGCACGCTGATCGCCATCCGTGCCGTTGGCGAGACGTTCTCCGCCAATGCCATCGGCATCATGGCGTCCGGATACTTTTTCGGCTTTGTCGTCGGCACCCTGGTGACATCCTATCTGATTGAGCGCGCCGGGCATATTCGCGGCTTTACCGCCCTGGCATCGCTGGCCTCGGCAGCCGCACTCGGCCATATCATCATCATCGACCCGGTCGCCTGGACGATTTTCCGGGCCATCTCGGGATTCTGTTTTGCCGGCATCTACATGGTGATCGAGAGCTGGCTCAATGAGCGCGCCACCAACG
>JANRAT010000006.1:0-9039 GCA_030727885.1 Rhodospirillales bacterium
CCATTCAGCTGGCCTAGGCGATCGGCGTTTCAAAACCGCTGTCGGTGTATATTGATACTTACGGCACGGGTCGCGTTGACGAAGACCAGATTGCCCAGCAGCTGCTGGAAATCGTCGATCTGTCGCCACGCGGCATCCGCGAGCATCTGGAGCTTAGCCGGCCGATTTACGCCCGCACCTCAGCTTACGGCCACTTTGGGCGTGAACCTGAAGCGGACGGCGGCTTCTCGTGGGAACGGACGGATCTGGTTGATGAACTGAAATCCGCCTTTGGGATTCGCTGAGCGATAAGCAGGAACAGCTAATGTCTGCGGACATGCCAAAAGACCCCTCGGGGAAACCGATGTGGTACGGTCGGCGACGGAGTCATAAGCTCAGGGCCGGCCGCCAGACTCTGTTGGAAACCCTGCTGCCCGAGCTTATGATTGCAGATCCCGCGTCGCATGAGCCCGTGGATTTCGGCCCGGATTTCGGCCCCTCTGCGGATGCGCCATCACGCGAACTGCGTCTGGAAATCGGTTTCGGCGCTGGCGAGCACCTGAGCGGAGAAGCCCTCGCCAACCCTGAAGTGGATTTTATCGGCTGCGAGCCGTTCGTTAACGGGGTAGCGGCCCTACTGGCCGATATCGAGCAAATGGACCTTAAAAATATCCGCTTGTTCGACGATGATGTCCGCCTGTTGCTGGACCGCTTGCCGGCAGCCTCGGTATCTCGGATCTATATTCTGTTTCCCGATCCCTGGCCCAAGTACAAACATAACCGCCGGCGGATCTTTCAGGCCGAAACATTAACGGCTCTGGCCCGTCTTGCCCGTGACGACGCGACATTGCTGTTTGCCTCCGATCACATGGGGTATGTGGCGTGGGCGCTGGCCGCAGGCCTGCAGCACAGTGAATGGCGCTGGACAGCCGAGACCCCTGATGACTGGCGCCTGCCGCCTAAGGACTGGGTCCCGACACGTTACGAGGCAAAGGCACTCAGGAAGGGCGATAAACCGGCCTATCTGACATTTAAGCGGATCCCCCGCGAGTTTGCTTCGCACTGACAATCCCCTTGCCTTTTCAAGGAATTGTCGATATATGACCGGTGCTCCTACAAGAGCACTCGTTAATCTAACGAAGAGTCTGAGATTGATGGGTGGGCCATTGGCCCGCCTTTTTTAATGGCAAAAGGTGATCGATGGTGATCCCGGCCATTACACGAGAGGATACACGTGAGCGCTGATTTGCTGGCCCAACGCGTTGAGGATCTGCTGACGCCAACTATTGAAGCCATGGGCTTCACGCTGGTGCGTGTGATGCTGAGTGGCGGACAAAATCCGGTTTTGCAGATAATGGCCGAACCGATGGATGGCCGTGACATGACGGTCGATCACTGTGCCGATATTTCCCGCGCTGTTTCAGCGATCCTGGATGTCGAAGACCCGATTACGAGCGCTTTTACACTGGAAGTCAGCTCGCCCGGCCTCGACCGCCCGTTGGTTCGCCTTGCCGATTACGAACGATTTGCCGGATTTGAGGCAAAGATTGAATTAAAAGTGCTGACCGATGGCCGCCGTAAGTTCAAGGGCCGCGTGCAGGGCACAAATGAAAACATGGTCATGCTGGACGTTGATGGGGATCTTGTTCAAGTCGAACATGCCGCCATTGCCAAGGCGAAATTGTTGATTACCGATGAGATGCTTGCAAAGCTAGAGGAACAAAAAGCTCATGAGTGAAACGCTTATGGAAGCCGGCGAAGTTCATGCCCGGCCGGAATTGTTGGTCGTTGCCGATACGGTAGCCCGCGATAAGGGAATTGAACGCGAAGAGGTTCTGGAAGCCATGGAAATGGCCATTCAGAAAGCCGGCCGTTCTAAATATGGCCATGAACACGATATTCGTGCGCATATCGACCGCAAGACCGGTGAGATCATGCTGGCGCGCTATATCGAGGTTCTGGAAGACGGCGCCGAGCGCGAGAATGAAGTCACGCAGATGTTTCTTGCCGAAGCATCGCGCCGCAAACCTGACGCGCAGGCTGGTGAATTCATCGTCGACATTCTGCCGCCAATCGATTTTGGCCGGATTGCCGCTCAGACCGCCAAGCAGGTGATCGTTCAAAAGGTTCGTGAAGCCGAACGGGAACGTCAGTTTGAAGAATACAAGGATCGTATCGGCGAAATCGTCAACGGTCTGGTCAAGCGGATGGAATACGGCAACGCGATTATCGACCTTGGTCGTGCCGAAGCGATTTTGCGCCGTGATGAGTCCATTCCGCGCGAGCATTTCAACAACGGCGATCGCATTCGTGCCTATATTGCCGACGTTCGTCAGGAGCCGAGAGGCCCGCAGATTTTCCTGTCGCGCACGCATCCTGATTTCATGGCCAAACTGTTTGCTCAGGAAGTGCCGGAAATTTATGACGGCGTGATTGAAATCAAATCTGTTGCCCGTGATCCGGGCTCGCGCGCCAAGATCGCCGTCGTGTCCCACGACAGCAGCATTGATCCGGTTGGTCCCTGTATCGGGATGCGGGGTTCGCGCGTGCAGGCTGTGGTCAGCGAACTGCAGGGTGAGAAGATCGACATCATCCAGTGGTCGCCGGATGCTGCGTCATTCATCGTCAATGCGCTGGCTCCGGCTGAAGTCGCGAAGGTCGTGCTTGACGAAGAAAACAACAAGATCGAAGTGGTCGTTCCTGACGAACAGCTGAGCCTGGCCATCGGCCGGCGCGGCCAGAACGTTCGACTGGCTTCACAGCTTTCCGGCTGGGATATTGATATCCTGACGGAAGCTGAGGAATCGGAAAGACGCCAGAAGGAATTCCAGGATCGCTCGAAAATGTTTGTCGAGGCCCTTGATGTTGATGAAGTGATTGCGCACCTGTTGGTGACGGAAGGCTTCAGCTCTGCAGAGGAAGTGGCGTTCGTTCCGCTTGATGATCTGACGGATATCGAAGGCTTTGATGAAGATGTTGCTGCAGAATTGCAGGCCCGGGCGAAAACCCATCTGGCAAATCGTGAAGTCGAAATGGACGCCAAGCGCAAAGCACTCGGTGTCGAAGACGATGTCGCAAGCCTTGAGGGCATGACTGCATCACTGATGGTGGCGCTCGGTGAAAAAGGCATCAAAACCCGTGATGATCTTGCTGATCTTGCCGGTGATGAGTTGCTTGAAATCGCGCCTAGCGGAACCATGAATATGGATCAGGCCAACGTGATGATTATGGCCGCCCGTGCGCACTGGTTCGCTGATGACGCGGCTGATGAACAACCTGAAGCCGCTGGCTAACAGGACTCAGGAAAGGCATTGATGACTGTATTGGCCAACATGACCCGCCCAAAGACCCAGGAGCCCGAACGGCGGTGTATCGTTTCCGGAGAAACGGCACCGAAGCACGGTCTGCTCAGGTTCGTTGTCGGGCCGGATGATGTCATCGTTCCGGATCTGGGCGAACGTCTGCCGGGGCGTGGCATTTGGGTCAGTGCGGATCTGAAATCTTTGCAGACGGCCTGCGCCAAGAAGTTGTTCGCCAAGGCCGCGAAAGCGCCGGTGACGGTGCCGGAAGATCTGAGTGCCCGGGTTGAGGCGTTATTGGTCAAGCGGTGTATGGATATTATAGGCCTGGCACGACGCTCGGACCGTCTGGTTTTCGGTTATGACAGGGTCCTTGAAGTGCTGGAACATGGCGGTGCCGGAATCGTCCTGATTGCGCTGGATGCCGGTGGTGGCCGGCATGATGTTATCGAGGATGCGAAAAACGTGCCGGTCAGCGGCGGGTTGACGAGCCTCGAAATGGGCGAGGCCTCAGGTAAGGGTGTTGTGTCGTTTTTGACGATCCAACGTGGCGGCTTGGCAGAGTCGCTGCTGAGAGAATGTACGAGATTGACCGGTTTTCGACCGGCAGAAATGGACGTAAACAAATGAGTGACGCCAAAGAGACGGAAACGAATAAAAAGCCATTGGGGTTATCCAAACCCGGTCGGCTTGAGTTGAACAAAACCGTCGAAACCGGCCAGGTGAAGCAGAACTTCTCACATGGCCGCTCGAAGATGGTAACCGTCGAAAAGAAAAAGAAACGGACCTTTGTTGCCGACACAGCCGGTGATATGTCCGAGGTCAAGACGGGACTGCGTGGTGTCAGCATGTCTGAGGCTATGGAAGCCGGCAAGATTGCTGAGCAGGCTGCTGCACCTGCGCCTGCACCGACCCCGGCACCTGTCGAGGTCGAGTCCGCAAATATTTCCAAGCTGACCGATAATGAACGCGAAGCGCGCATGCGGGCGTTGGAAACCGCCCGGCTTGGCGGCGAAGAAACACAGACGACCGGTCGCGGGAAACCACAGCTCTCTGATCTTGGTCGCGTTGAAGCCCCCGAAGTCGAGGATGAAGTCGAGCCCGGTGAATCCGCCGAAGAGCTGGCCATTCGTGAAGCACAAGTCCTCGAAGCGAAACGGCTTGAAGCCGAACGACAGGCTCGTGCCAAGGATCCGGCACGTGAATCGCGCCCTGCAGCGACTGCGGTTGCCGAAGATGACGATGATGACGATAAAGCCATTCGCAAGGGCAAGGCTGTCAAAGCGGACGTCAAGAAAGCGTCCACCGGCAAAGTCCGTGAAGAACGCCGTCGACATGGCAAGCTGACCATTGCCGAAGCGGAATCGTTTGAACAACTCGAAGAACATCGCCGGTCCCTTGCATCCGTAAAAAGACAGCGTGATCGTGATCGTGAAAAACAGCGCGAACGTCTCTCCGAAGGCGGCAAGGTTATTCGTGATGTGGTCATTCCGGAATCGATCACGGTTCAGGAACTGGCTAACCGCATGGCAGAACGTGGCGGCCTTGTCGTCAAGAAACTGATGGAACTGGGTGTGATGGCAACCATCACACAAACCATCGATGCCGATACAGCTGAACTGGTTGTCCAGGAGTTCGGGCACCGCCTCAAGCGTGTCAGTGCAGCTGATGTTGAAGACCATTTGGTGCTGAGTGTTGATGACGATGCGTCCGCCCATGTATCGCGTGCACCGGTGGTGACGGTCATGGGCCATGTCGATCATGGCAAGACCTCACTCCTTGATGCATTGCGCGAAAGTGATGTCGCCAATCATGAAGCTGGTGGTATTACCCAGCATATCGGCGCCTATCAGGTGACGACAGCTGAAGGTAGCCCGATTACCTTCATCGATACGCCTGGCCATGCGGCATTTACTGAAATGCGCGCCCGTGGTGCCAAGGTAACGGATATCGTTATTCTCTGCGTTGCTGCGGATGACGGAATCATGCCGCAGACCATTGAAGCCATTCACCATGCCAAAGCGGCAGGTGTGCCGATCATCGTTGCCGTCAACAAGATCGATAAGCCTGATGCCAATCCTGACCGGATTAAAACGGATCTTTTGAGCCATGATATCCAGGTCGAAGATATGGGCGGCGATGTTCTGTGCATCCCGGTTTCAGCGCTTAAGCGGACCAATCTGGACAAGCTTCTGGAAGCCATCCTTCTGCAGGCGGAACTGCTCGATCTGAAATCCAATCCGGATCGTCCGGCCGAGGGTGTCGTCATCGAATCGAAAGTCGAACAGGGCCGCGGCTCTGTTGCAACGGTGCTTGTGCAGCGCGGCACTCTGAAGGTCGGCGACATCATCGTTGCCGGTGCAGAATGGGGTCGCGTCCGTGCTCTGATGGATGCGCATGGTGCCAAGCTTGACAGCGCCGGCCCGTCGATGCCGGCAGAAGTGCTTGGCCTCAACAACACGCCGATGGCGGGGGATGACGTGGTCGTCGTTGATAGTGAAAGCAAGGCACGCGAAGTGTCTGAATTCCGTCAGCGTCGTGACCGCGATGTCCGTGCGTCAACGTCTGCTCGCGGTACGCTTGAGCAGATGTTCGAGAAGATCAAGGTTGGCGAAGCAGAAATGCTGCCGATGATCATCAAGGCCGATGTTCACGGTTCGCTCGAAGCCATTGTTGGTGCGCTTACCAAAATGGGCACCAGTGAAGTCGAAGTTCAGGTGCTGCATTCAGGGGTTGGCGGGATCAATGAATCCGACGTGACGCTGGCACGGGCCTCGAATGCGCTCGTTGTCGGCTTTAACGTTCGCGCCAATCCTCAGGCACGCGATGCCGCCAAACGTGACGGCGTCGACATTCGCTATTACTCGATCATCTACAATCTGACCGATGACGTGAAACAGCTGCTGTCCGGTATGCTGTCTCCGGATGTGTCGGAAGTGTTGCTCGGGTATGCAGAAATTCGCGAAGTCTTCTCGATTACCAAGGTTGGCAAGGTTGCCGGGTGTATGATTACCGAAGGCACGGTCAAACGCGGCGCCAAGGTGCGCATCGTCCGCGAGGACGTTGTTGTTCACGAAGGCGACCTCAGCCAGCTTAAACGCTTCAAGGACGATGTCCGCGAAGTCAAGGAAGGCTACGAGTGCGGCATGGGCTTTGCCAACTACAACGACATTCAGGTCGGTGACAAAGTCGAGTGCTTTGAGATCAAGGAAGTCAGTCGCGAGCTCTAATCGCGGCGGGTTTTCTGGGAGCAGATCATGAGCCGCCAACCTGACAAGGCCCCGACCCAGCGACAACTGCGTGTTGGCGAAGAAATTCGTCATGTTGTTGCTCAGGCGCTCGAGCGCGGCGAGATTCGTGATCCTGCCGTCAAAGGCGTGGCCATAACCGTGACCGAAGTACGGCTCAGTCCCGACCTCAAGAACGCGACCGCTTATGTGGTGCCGTTGGGCGGCGGGGATGCCAAACCTGTCGTCGATGCCCTCAACAGGGCATCCGGCTTTATCCGGGGCTGGGTTGCCCGCAACATCAGACTGCGGCATGTGCCGCGCGTTGCCTTTGAAGCGGATATCTCCTTCGATGAAGCGGAACGGATAGAAAACGTTCTTAAAAATCCGCACGTTTCGCGGGACATCATCCATGCAGACCCCGACAGGTCTGAAGAGTAGATGGCTCGTCGCCGCAAGGGCACGCCCATTCACGGCTGGCTTGTTCTCGATAAACCGGTCGGACCTTCCTCTAACGGATGTGTCGGCAAGATCAGATTTTTAACCGGTGCTGCCAAGGTAGGCCATGGCGGGACGCTCGATCCACTGGCCAGTGGTGTCTTGCCGATTGCCCTGGGCGAAGCGACAAAAACCATGTCGTATGCCATGGATGGGCATAAAACCTATGAGTTTACAGCGCGTTGGGGCGAAAGCACCAACACGGACGATGCCGAAGGCGAGGTCATTCAAAGCAGTGACCAGCGCCCGACACGACAGGAAATCGAGCAGGCACTGCCGCTCTTTACCGGTCGGATTACACAGGTGCCACCGGTCTATTCGGCGATCAAGGTCGATGGTGAGCGCGCTTACAAGCGGGCCCGGCGTGATGAAGAGGTTATTATTGAGCCACGACAGGTTGATGTCGTGGCATTGCGGCTGATCGATATGCCTGACGCCGATCATGCCAGTTTTGAAATGGTCTGCGGAAAGGGCACGTATGTTCGGGCTTTGGTCCGTGATCTGGCCTTGCACTTGCGATGTGAAGGCCATATAAGGCGCCTCAGGCGTACTGCTGTAGGCCCGTTTTCTATTGATAAGGCCGTAACTTTACAGGCCTTTGAAGAGAATGAAGGTGAAAACGCAGCAGCACTTCTGGAGCACTATCTGCTTCCCGTCGAGACCGTGCTGGACGACATCCCGGCATTGGCCCTGACAGAGCAGGAAGCGCACAGGCTAAGGCATGGCATGGGAATACCAGTCCTGCCCGTCGTCCAGCGGTCCCCCAGCAAAATCGCACAAGGGGACGTCGTTCGCGTAATGGCGAATGGCATGCTGGTGGCACTGGCGCGTATTTCGGGCGGCGAAATAAAGCCGTTCCGTGTCATGAACATCTAGATTAGGAGATTACGATGTCGATTACTGCTGAACGTAAGCAAGAGCTTATTAAAGAATACGCCGTTAAAGATGGCGATACGGGTTCGCCCGAGGTGCAGGTTGCCGTTCTCAGCGAACGGATTTCAAACCTCACCGAACATTTGAAAATACATGGAAAAGATTTCCATTCGCGCCGTGGTCTGCTGATGATGGTTGGCCAGCGTCGCCGGCTTCTCGATTATCTTCGCAAGAAGGACGGGAAGCGTTATGAAGGCCTGATTAGTAGTCTGGGTCTGCGCCGCTAACGCGGTTTTGCGGTGCATGTTCAGGTGGATATGCACCGCCGACGGCGCAAGCCGCTTCATGTTTTCAGTCCGCTGGAATTAATGTTTGTGGCACTGCGCTTCGCCCGCAACCGAGGTGGCTGCGGGTTGCGTCTGCATTATCCGATGCAGCGCTGTATGTAGGATGAGGAAAAAGACAGATGTTTAAAGAATTCCGAAAAGAGATCGAATGGGCCGGTCAGAAACTGGTTCTGGAAACCGGTAAAATTGCCCGTCAGGCCGATGGTGCCGTTATGGCAACCCTTGGCGAGAGCAAAGTCCTTTGCACCGTTGTCGGTGAAAAAAGCCCGAAGCCGGGTTTGGATTTTTTCCCGTTGTCGGTTCACTACGTCGAAAAAGCTTTTGCTGCAGGTAAGATTCCTGGTGGCTTTTTCAAACGTGAAGGCCGTCCTTCCGAACGCGAAACACTGACGTCGCGGTTGATTGACCGTCCGATCCGTCCGTTGTTCGTCAAAGGCTTCAAAAACGAAACCCAGGTCATCTGCACCGTTGTTTCGCATGATCTTGAAAACGAAACCGATATTCTGGCGCTGATCGGCACCTCCGCCGCGCTGACGATTTCCGGCTTGCCGTTCATGGGCCCGGTTGGCGGCGCTCGTGTCGGGCGGATCGACGGCAAGCTGATCCTCAACCCGACCGTTGCGCAGATCGCCGAAAGCGATCTGGATCTGATCGTTGCCGGTACGCAGGAAGGCGTTCTGATGGTTGAATCAGAAGCCAGCGAACTGTCCGAAGAGCAGATGCTTGAAGCTGTGATGTTTGGTCATCGCGGGTTCCAGCCGGTCATTGATGCGATTATCGATCAGGACCATCGATTCTATCACCTGCGCCCGGACG
>JANRAT010000006.1:9049-12040 GCA_030727885.1 Rhodospirillales bacterium
CGATTATCGATCTTGCCGAAGCCTGTGCCAAGGATCCCAGGGATCTTCCCGAAGAGCCGGCCGGTCTCGACGCAATTGCCAAGCGCATCTCCGAAGAAGCGTCTGAAGATCTCAGAGCCGCTTATGGCATCAAGATCAAATCCGATCGTCAGTCCAAGATCTCCGAAGTGAAGAAAGCCGTTGCCGCAAAGCTGCAGGCAGACGACAGCATCAATCAGGAGTTGTTGGGTGAAGTCATGGGCGACGTCATGAAAAACCTCGAGAAAGACATCGTGCGTAACGATATTCTCGATACCGGCGTTCGCATTGATGGTCGTGACACCAAAACCGTTCGCCCGATTGCCTGTGAAGTCGGCATCCTGCCGCGCGCGCACGGTTCCGCACTGTTTACGCGAGGCGAAACTCAGGCCCTGGTAACGACGACGCTCGGCACCGGTCAGGACGAACAGATTGTTGACGGCCTCGCTGAAAACTACCGTGAAAACTTCATGCTGCATTACAACTTCCCGCCGTTCTCGGTCGGTGAAGCCGGCCGCTTCGGTTTCACCGGTCGTCGTGAAGTGGGGCATGGCAAACTTGCATGGCGGGCCATTCACCCGATCATGCCGTCGAAAGAGGAATTCCCCTACACCGTGCGTGTGGTTTCCGATGTCACGGAATCCAACGGGTCATCCTCGATGGCAACGGTTTGCGGAACATCCCTGTCCTTGATGGATGCCGGCGCACCCTTGCCGCGTCCGGTTGCCGGGATCGCCATGGGCCTGATCAAGGAAGGCGAGCGTTACGCAGTGCTTTCCGACATCCTCGGTGACGAAGATCATCTGGGCGACATGGACTTCAAAGTGGCCGGGACTGAAAATGGCGTCACATCCTTGCAGATGGACATCAAGATCACCTCGATCACCGAAGAGATCATGAAAATTGCTCTGGGTCAGGCGCGAGATGGGCGGTTGCACATACTCGCTGAGATGGCGAAATCCCTTTCAAACTCGCGTGATTCGGTTAGCGGCAATGCGCCCCGCGTCACCTCGATGAAAATCAACCCGGACAAGATCCGTGATATCATCGGACCGGGCGGCAAAGTCATCCGTGAAATCTGTGAAACCACCGGCGCCAAGATCGACGTCGAAGACGACGGTTCGGTTCGTATTGCTGCCGTTGATCAGGCTGCAGCCGATCGTGCCGCTGCCTGGATCAGAGACATTGTTGCCGAGCCGGAAGTTGGCGTCATTTATGACGGTAAAGTCGTGAAAGTCGTTGATTTCGGGGCCTTCGTGAACTTCCTCGGTCCCCGTGACGGCCTGGTTCACATTTCTGAAATGGCTGAAGGCCGTGTCGAAAAGGTCTCCGATGTGGTCAATGAAGGCGATATCGTCAAAGTGAAACTGATTGGGATCGATGATCGCGGCAAAGTTAAGCTTTCGATGCGTGTCGTCAATCAGGAGACCGGCGAGGATATTTCCGAGCAGGTCGCCGAGCGCAAACAGCGGGCCTAAGCGGGCTTGTTACATGAAAAGGGGCAGCAGTCTTGAGATTGCTGCCCCTGTTCGTCATAAATAGTCAGCATTAATAGATTGCCGGGCGCGGATTTTTTCGTGCACCAACTGCAGATTTCGCCTATTGATGCGTTGTAATGGTAACCCGGAAAACGCCATAATCCCGGGAACCTTTGACAAATGGTGAGGGGCTGTTTTTTGTCACAGCAATCAAGTTACTCATACGAAGAATTACTCAGCTGCGGACGCGGTGAATTGTTCGGCCCTGGCAATGCTCAGTTGCCTTTACCGCCAATGTTGATGTTTGATCGCATCACGCATATTTCCAGCACCGGCGGGCAATACGACAAAGGTATTGTTGAGGCTGTTCTGGACGTCAAAAAGAATCTGTGGTTTTTCGACTGCCATTTCCAGGGTGATCCGGTTATGCCCGGCTGTCTGGGCCTTGATGCCTTGTGGCAGCTGGTCGGGTTTTATCTTGGCTGGACCGGAGCGCCGGGTCGCGGTCGTGCGCTTGGCGTCGGGCAGGTCAAATTTACCGACCAGGTGACGCCGGACAAATCCGTGGTAGAATATCGCGTCGATATCAAAAGGATGTTAAGTCGCAAAATTACTTTGGGTATTGCTGACGGTACCATGAAAGTTGACGGTAACGTCGCATACGAGGCATCTGATCTTCGGGTGACTTTGTTCAGCGCCGAAGAATAAGTTTAAGTGAGGTTCCAATGAGACGTGTGGTTGTCACAGGCATGGGTATCGTGTCCCCGATTGGCAACAGTGTCGCCGAGGTTACGGACAGCTTGCGCAAAGGCAAGTCCGGCATCGTGCACAGCGATGAATATGCGGAAATGGGATTCAGATCTCATGTCCAGGGCGCGCCCAAAATCGATATGGACGATAAAATCGACCGCAAGCTTCGCCGCTTCATGGGCGATGGTGCGGCGTATTGTTATATCGCCATGCAGGAAGCGATTACTGATGCCGGATTGAGCGAAGCGGATGTAAGCAACGAGCGTACCGGTCTGGTTGTCGGCTCCGGTGGGCCGTCGACGTCGGCACAGGTCGCCGCTGCAGATACGGCGCGTGACAAAGGAGCCAAACGGATCGGACCCTATGCCGTGCCGAAGGCCATGTGCTCGACCATATCCGCCAACATGTCGACGGCTTTTCACATGCGCGGTCTCAGCTACTCGATTTCTTCTGCCTGTTCGACCAGTGCGCATTGCATCGGTAACGGAGCTGAGCTGATTCAATGGGGCAAACAGGACGTCGTTCTTGCTGGTGGTGCTGAAGAATTGCACTGGACGCTGTCCGTTCTGTTCGATGCGATGGGGGCTTTGTCCTCGAAATACAACGACCAGCCGGAACGTGCATCGCGGCCGTTTGATGTGGATCGTGACGGCTTCGTGATTGCCGGTGGTGCCGGCGTTGTGGTTCTGGAAGAACTGGAACACGCCAAGGCTCGCGGCGCTAAAATTTACGGCGAGATCGTCGG
>JANRAT010000007.1 GCA_030727885.1 Rhodospirillales bacterium
CTTATATAGTCCGGCCATCATGACCAACGCACCCGCCAGTATCGACGACATCATTGTGCGCCTGCAGCGCGCACCCGCTGCGTCCGAAACCGCGATCAGCAGAACCATGGACCGCGAAGCGACGCTGACCAAACCATCGGGAGCACTCGGCAGGCTTGAAGAGATCACCGCCTGGCTGGCCGGCTGGCAGGACCGCGCACCGCCGAAGATCGATCATGCATCCGTTATCGTATTTGCCGGCAATCACGGCATTGCCGCAAAAGGCGTTTCCGCCTTTCCCGCCGAAGTCACGGCGCAGATGGTCGCCAATTTCCAGGCCGGCGGCGCCGCCGTCAATCAGCTAAGCAAAACCGCCGGGGCCGCGTTCAAGGTCATACCGATTGAACTCGAGCGCCCGACCGCGGATTTCACCGAAGCCCCGGCAATGGGCGAAGCCGACTTTATCCAGGCCTTCGGCATCGGCTGGCAGGCCGTCGATACGGACACCGATCTTCTGTGCATCGGTGAAATGGGCATCGCCAATACGACATCGGCGGCAGCCGTCTGCCATGCTCTTTATGGCGGTCACACCGCAGACTGGACCGGACCCGGCACCGGCGTTACAGGCGCGACATTGTCCATGAAAGCGCAAGCCGTGGCCGATGCTGTGGCCCTGCACAAGGGGCCTTCGAGCGGACCGCTTGATCTGCTGCGTCGCCTCGGCGGTCGTGAACTGGCGGCGATGGCAGGGGCCATTGTCGCCGCCCGTTATAAAAATTGCCCGGTGCTGATCGACGGTTACGTCGCCGGTGCGGCAGCGGCAGCCCTGGCCGTCCAGCATCCCGGCAGCCTTGATCACACGATGGCTGCGCATGTTTCGGCAGAGCCAGGTCATCGCAGACTGCTGGATGCCTTGGGGAAAAAGCCGCTGCTCGATCTCGGCATGCGGCTTGGCGAGGCGTCGGGGGCAGCGCTGGCCATCAATATCGTTCGGTCCGCGTGTGCCTGTCATACCGGCATGGCCAGCTTTGCCGATGCCGGGGTCAGCGACAAACCGGCCTGAGTTTACAGCATCCCCGACAGCAATGTCGCGATGCCGAGAAACGAGAAGAAACCGGCGATATCGGTCACTGTGGTCAACACAATCGACGATGACTGCGCCGGGTCCTGTCCCAGACGGGTCAGCACAATCGGCACGATCGCACCGGCAAACCCGGCGGCGACCATCGCCAGCACCATGGATATGGCGATCACCACAACCAGTCCGAAAGAGCCGCTCCAGAAATAAACACCGAGGCCGCAGGTGACTGCGACGGCGAGCCCGTTGACCAGACCGACATTAACCTCTTTCAAGGTGACCCGCGGCCATTGCCGGATCGAAATTTCCCGGAGTGCCAAGCCGCGCATGGTCACGGCAAGAGCCTGTGCACCGGCATTCCCGGATTGGCCGGCGACGACCGGCAGCAAAACCGCAAGCGCTGTAAACTGGGCAATGGTGTTCTCAAATAGACCGACCACCGCAGCCGCCATGAACGCCGTCAGCAGATTGATCTGCAGCCACGGCAGACGTTTGCGTACGGCAAACATGGGGGCAGACAAGGCCCGTTCGTCCTTGCTGGCACCAACCATGGTCTGGATATCCGCCGTCGCGTCTTCCTGAATCGATTGCACCATGGCGGCGTGTGAGATTACGCCGATCAGTTTGCCATCGGTATCAATCACCGGCAGATCGGCGTTGCGATCCTTTTCCAGAAGTTCCTGAACTTCGTCGACGGAGGCCATCGCATTGACGTATTCAGTAACCGGCCGTTCTAGTTCCGCCAAAGGCGTGTCGTCCTCGGCAATCGCCATATCCTGAATGAAAACGCGCGAACGCATGCGGGTGTCATCATCGACAATGAACAGGCTCTGTGCCCGGTGAATACCGGCGGCGCGCAGTTTCTGAAGTGCTTCCCATGCCGTCATGGTGCTTCGGAATGTCTGCACCATCGGGTTCATCAAACGACCCGCGCTGGTTTCAGGATAGCGCATCAGCTTGCTGATTTCGTCACCGATCTGCGGCGTCAGGGCGGCCAGAAAACGCACCCGATCCGCATCTTCCATCAGATTGAGAAACTGCAACGCTTCGTTTGGCAGCATTTCCGACAAAAGTGCCAGGGTTGTTTCCTGCGGCAGCTCCAGCATGATCCGCGTGCCGTCGCCGGGCAGTATCCTGCGCCAGACCGGCAACAGGATTCCGACATCCTGACCGGCAAGGGTCGCAGCGGCATCGTCGGCACCCATGGATTCGACGAGCCTTGCCGCATCAATCGGATGATCGACCAGAAATCGCCGATTGAGGGCAGCAACAGCCGTTTCGAGATTACCGGTCATGGCCGGCCTCCGGCTTGGCAAGCCTGGTATCGGCATGCAGAATCAACTTCAAAAGCCCAAACAGCGTCACCGCATAACTGGCCGCCATATGCTGCACGATGGCATGACTTTCAAACGGCTGAACGTCGCTGTAGGCACGCTGGCGGGCATCGGCCCAATCATGTCGCGACAAGGCGCCCAGAAAATTGCCTTTCCGGCCGACTACCGGCAGGACGCTGTGATCATTCCATTGCGGGGCCGTTTCTATTGATGACAATGAAGCGCGGGCCAGCAACGGGTGAATATCCTTTTCCATGATCTCCGCCAGACTGACCTTGCCGTCCTGACGCAGCAATTCGGAAATCCGAACCACGCCCAGATAAAGACGACTGGCATCGGTTACATAGATGTAGTCGCCTTTCGGGCGTCTTTTCTGGCGGGCGAATTTCAGTGCATCGGCAACGCTTCGGGTTTCTTCCATTGACGGAGACAATTTGTTCATGTGCGCCCCGACAGTGCCCTTCGGGAAGGCCAGAGAGTTTTCAAAGGCCCGGGCCAGTGATGACGGCATCGCCTTGAAGATCGCGGCACGATATGTGTCGGAAACCATCCGCAGAATCGCCGCACCATCCTGAAATAGTAGCTGCTCTATAATGCCGGCGCCACGTTCAACCGCGATGGCTTCGATACACTGCGCAGCACTCCAGGGGCTCATCCGCCCAAGCGCAATCGCCGCGGTACGCATCGGCAACGTCGCCAGCAAAGCGGCGGCGTCATCGGTGTTGAGTGTTTCAAGTGTTCTGGCAGCGCGTTCAGGCTTGCCTTCGATATAGGCGATGGTCAGGAGCGGTGTCTCAGTCATGATCATCACCAGCCTGTATCAGGACCACGGGATCACTGAAGAAGGCGGCCCCTGGCACCGAGGTAATCCCGTCCCTGGTCGAAAGCGTCACGCCGGTCGCAATAAATTCGAGAATTTGCCCCTCGACACCGCTGATCCGGATGACCTGACCGGTGGTGTATTGCTGTCTGAGATAGTGTGCGCCCAGCAGGTTCGTCGTCAGCGGCTTGGCACCCAGTCCGAAGGCCAGCGCCAGACCGCTGAACAATGCGCCGACAACGACGGCAATGACGACGATCAGGAAGGTCACATCGATACCGATCTGTTCCAGACCGACGATGACCGCCGTCAGGAATGTCGCCCATTGCAGGATTGCGCCAATCATGTCGCTTTGGCGCACGCTGAGCGTGCTGAGTGCCGTCGCCACCAGATCGCGAATGGCGATGCTGACCAGATAACCGACAAAGATAATGAAGCCGCCACCGAGCAGATTTGGCAGGTATGTAACGATGCTTTCCAGCCAGACCGAGAAGATCGTGAGGCCGGCAGCATCGGCTGCTGCCGTCACGAAGATGAACAGAACCAGCCAGAATACCGCATTACCAACAAGGCTGGCGGCACTTTCAGAGACTCGGATTGTCGCCAAGCGGCCGGTCGCGACGAAACCATCCATAATACGGTTCATGGCATGGGTTATCTTGATCGCACCGGCGCGCGCCAACTTGCCGATGTACCAACCGGCAAATAGCAAAACCACGGCGGCGGCAAGACTGGGGAGATAGTCGATAATGCTGGCCATAATATCTGCCAGACCGTTTTTCAGGCCGGCAAGCCAGATTGATGCGTCTTCCATATCAACCTCTCTGTCAGCGCGGACAGCATGGTTCAGGGGACTGCAATCAAAACGACTTGGGGACTCCGCGCGGGTCCTTCAGCCTTGGCAATCAATGCGTTAGCGGATCAGTTTATATTTTGTCGGCAATGAAAAATACCGTCACATTATGATCCATGGTGCGCATCATGGATCATAATGTTAGTGAAGTCATCCAAAAAGTCGCGCAGTTCCGGGTTTTTCCCGGGACAACCTTTCTGATGTCATCAAAATGTGAGATTGGAGGTTTTGCTATGCGTCGTCGGATTGCGGTTCGGATGAGCGTTCGATGCGGCGCTTCAGCTTCAGCAGATCGCGCCGGCGACCGTCCTCGGCAATCAGGTTCTCGACAAATCGTCCCTGAAACTGATTGATGCCGACAGAACGGCCGAAATCGATGGCTTCACGGTTATCGCAGCGGCAGAGTATCCATTTTTCCGGGCCGTCCCGGTCCAGCAATCCCTTGATGATCGCTTGCACTTCCTCGCCGCGGTCTACCAGATTGGGATGCCAGACAATTTTTGCCATGTCAGCGCCCAGACGGATGCGGTCGATCACCTGCAGGGTTTCCATCGTCAATCCATCCAGGCACACCCGGTAGCCCTTGGTCTGGACGAATTCCCTAGCAAACAGATAGGACGACAAATCCGAAAAAATGTCCTCTTTCTGCAATTCAATGACGATCGCGCCGCGCCGGGCCGTCGACAGGTTGTCATCGAAAATCTGGAACTGGTCGGACAGCAGCGTGCTGACATTGATATTGAAACTGATGTCACCGGAGATCGACACCGCGTCGGTCTTCATCAGCATCGACAGAACGCGTCGGTCCAGCGTTTCCGTCAGATGCTGGAACAGCCAGCGGTTCGATACCAGATTGACCCCCGGCAGAATCGTTTCACGCAGGTCCTGAATAGAAATGAACAGCTCGCTGAATTTCTGTTCGGGCACCATCTTGCTGTCGACCGAGCAGATGAACTGCCGGCGCACCAGATTGGAAAGATCGGCCCGTGAAAGGGCTTCTTCGACTCTCGCCAGGACGCTTGGGGTAAGCGGCTCGCCCTTTTTTTGTTTTTCCTTGAGGCTTTCGCGCGCATCCATCCGCTTGCGGACTTCACCCTGGCGCTTTTCCTCGGCTTCGGCCAGCCCCTGAACCAGTTGCACGACCTCTTCATATTGACGCGACGTGTCGTACCATGTGGAGAACTCAAGACCGTTCTTGCCATCTTCCTCGACCAGCGGATCGTCGCCGAACAGAAAACGGATTTTCTGCACCACCGTTTCAACCTGGGTTTTGGCAGTGCCCTTGTAAAAGAAGAACAGATCGGCGTTCTTGATGGTGAACAACTGGCCCAGCATGTCCTTGATCAGCGAATCAAAATTGCCGACAGCGGTGCGGATGTGCTGTTCCTTGCGGTTGAAAGGCCGCAATTGTGAAAGATGCACATGGACCAGACCGCGTTCATCCTTCAGCTTTTCAAGCCGGCGGACATAATCAATGAGCAGCTTTTCCTGTGAGGGGAGTTTGTCGGGTTGTGATGCCATGATTGTTATGCCCTCCCGTCGGTCATGCCGAAGCCGCCTTGGCCTTGGCCGTCGGCTTGACCTTGGAGCGCATCATCGCCTGCACCAGCTTGTCTATGAAATAGCCCTGGAACCGGGAAATGCCGAGTGCCAGCCCCCATTTTACGGCCCGCTCGGAATCCACACGATACAGGATGATGCTGTCCTTGCCGGCGTGCTGAACGGTTTCGCGAAACAGTTTGAGCCGGGCGCTGTCTTTGGATTCCTCTTCGAATTCCTTGCCCCAGCCGACCTTGATGAAGTCCGGACGCAGGTTGGCGGGATCAAAGAACTGCAGGGCCAGCGGGCTGACGCCATCGACAAGAACCTTGAAGCCCAGGTCCTGCAACATGTCCCGGGCATACCCATAAGTGTTCATGTCGGCAAAGATATCGATGATCTGCAATTCGATCACTACCTTCGATGCATTGTCACCAACGATGCGTTTGAAATTATTGAAGTCCCTGGACAGCACCGTGCCGATATTGAGATTGAGGCTGAGCGGTTCTTTCATTTCGTCGAAATTCTTGCGGCTGATGACCGACAGCACACGTCTGTCCAGCATCTCCGTCAGATACTGGAACAGCCACGGGCTGGAAAACAGATTTACCCCCGGCGAGACCCGTTCCTTCAACTGCGCCATGGCAATGAAATGCTCGCGAAAAACGAAGGCGCCGGGCTTGCCGGGCGCAATCCGAATGCACGTTTGCTGGCGGATCAGATCAGCGATCCGGGTCGATTGCAGTTTCTGGTTGATGGCGGCGAGATTTTTGGCCGAAATCGGATCACCGGCGCTTTTACCAACCTGCTGCTCACGATTGCGCTGCATCTCTTCGTACAGCAACTGGGCTTTGACGGAGAGTTCCGTCGCCACTGAGATGAATGCCGCATAATCTTCTTTTGACGCAAGATCATACCAGGTCGAAAGGCGATCTTCGTACTCGTCGTCGCCGGCCGCCAGCGGATCTTCGCTGAACATCGCACGGACCTTGTCAATGTAGGGGTCGATGTCCTCGACCAGGATCTCTCGGCAGACCAGCACCATGTCCTGATTCATCATGACATAGAGAATGGCATCCGCATTGTTGATGAGATTGTCAAAGACCCGCGCCGCAATATTGATGAAGTGATGCTGGCGGTTGCTGGGCCGCAATTGGGAAAGATGCAAATGGACAGCAAAGTAGCCTGACGGGTTCTCTTCGATCCGCGACAGCTTTTCCAGGAGTACCGCTTCCTGGGTCATTGATTTGTCCAATGGCAATGCCATGCGTATCTTGTAATCCGCGAGGTTTCACAAAACGTTAACGATAACAGGCGCTACATACTACAAATATCAAGACGATTATTATAGTGGGCGCATAAGAATTGCCGCAAAATCGGCATTAAACGAGGGAATTCTTCCGGCAACCACTTAAAAGTACAGGGATTCCGGGCTTTCCTTTCGACTTGGCCCTCTGCTCCCCCGGTGGTAGTTTCCGTCACCGTTTGTTTTGGCAATTGCGAGGAACGCTGTGAGTTCACTTCTGGCTAAGAAAGTTCTGGTAACCGGGGGTGCCGGATTTATCGGCTCACACCTGTGCGAGCGGCTTGTCGCACGCGGCAATGACGTGCTTTGCGTCGATAACTTCTTCACCGGCGCCAAAGCCAATGTCGCGCATCTGTTGCAAGCCAAGAACTTCGAATTGCTGCGCCACGACGTAACCTTTCCGTTGTTTGTCGAAATCGACGAAATCTACAATCTGGCCTGCCCGGCGTCGCCGGTGCATTACCAGTATGACCCGGTACAGACCACCAAAACCAGCGTGCATGGCGCGATCAACATGCTGGGGCTGGCCAAGCGCACCAATGCAAAGATTCTGCAGGCCTCGACCAGCGAGGTCTATGGCGACCCGGAAGTCCATCCGCAAACCGAAGATTACAAGGGCAATGTCAATCCGATCGGTCCGCGCGCCTGCTATGACGAAGGCAAGCGCTGCGCCGAAACCCTGTTCTTTGATTATTATCGCCAGCACAAGCTGAACATTCGTGTTTGCCGGATTTTCAACACTTATGGCCCGCGCATGCACCCGGAAGACGGTCGTGTCGTGTCGAACTTCATCATGCAGGCAATCAGAGGTGAGCCGATCACACTGTATGGCGACGGCTCGCAAACCCGTTCGTTCTGTTTTGTCGACGATCTGGTTGAGGGCATGATGCGCCTGATGGATGCCGACGATGCCCACACCGGACCGATGAACCTCGGTAATCCCGGCGAGTACACGATCCGGCAGCTGGCTGAAACCATAGCCGAGATGACCCACTCGAAATCGGAAATCATCTTCAAGCCACTGCCCCAGGACGATCCGACCCAACGCTGCCCGGATATAACACTGGCCAAGAACGTGCTTGGATGGGAGCCGACGATCCAGCTTCGGGACGGCCTCCAGCGTACCATCGATTATTTCAAAAGCCTCTCCTGAACGGAGCCGTAGCGGCAATGAAGCAGGTCATACAATCAAGGCGCACCGGTAAGCTGGCTCTGAAAGACGTACCGGCACAAGCGGTCCGTGCGGGCGCACTGCTGGTGCGGACCCGGGCTTCGCTGATTTCCGCCGGTACCGAGCGGATGGTTGTCGACTTCGCCAGAAAAAGCCTCGCCGGCAAGGCTCAGGCACGGCCGGATCTGGTTCGCAAGGTGCTCGACAAGGCCAAAAAGGAAGGGCTTTGGAACACCTGGAAAACCGTCATGGCGCGCCTCGATGAGCCGTTGCCGCTGGGCTATTCGGCTGCCGGTGAAGTGATCGCCGTCGGCGCCGGCCTTGAAGGTGAATTCAGGGTCGGTGACAGGGTCGCCATGGCCGGTGCCGGGATCGCCAATCATGCCGAACTGAACACTGTGCCGCGCAATCTGGTCGCCAAGATTCCGGCCACCGTCACCGATGACGAAGCCTGCTACGCGACCCTCGGCGCGATTGCCATGCATGCGGTTCGCAATGCCAATGCCGGGTTGGGTGACGTCGTTGCGGTGATCGGCTGCGGTCTGGTCGGGCAACTGGCGATCCGCTTCCTGACGCTTGCCGGTGCCCGCGTCGTTGCCTTCGATTATGCCGAAGACCGGCTGGCCCTGGCCCTGCAGATGGGCGCAGAGCGGGCCTTGCCGCCGACCGGCGACAGTGCCGCTTTGATTGCGCCGCTGAACGGCGGCCTCGGCTGCGATGCGGTGCTGATAGCCGCCGCCACCGACAGCAGCGCACCCTTTGAATTCGCCGCCGAGATTGCTCGCGACCGCGCCCGCGTCGTCATGGTCGGCCTGACCGGGACGACCTTTCCGTATGGCCCGTTCATGCAGAAAGAGCTCAATATCATTGTCTCCAGATCCTATGGACCGGGGCGCTACGATAACGACTTCGAACAGCGCGGCGTCAAGTATCCGGAAGGCTGGGTACGCTGGACCGAGACTGAAAACCTTGCCGAGTCCCTGCGTCTGATGGATCCGGCGCGCCCCATGCGCCTCGACATCAGCGCCCTGACCTCGCACCACTTTTCTCTGGATGACGCCGAACAAGCCTATGCGCTGGTGACCGGCGGCACGGAACGCCATCTCGGTGTGGTGCTGAGTTACCCCGATCAGGCGGAGCCGTCGGTCAGAACCATCAGCACACGACAAGTCAGGGCATCCTCCGGCGGCTGTGTGCTGGGGCTGGTCGGCGCCGGCAATTTCGCGCGCGCGGTGCTGCTGCCGGCCTTCAAGTCGATCGGTGGCGTGCGCCTCAAGACCCTCGCCACGCAGCGCGGGGCCAGTGCCGAGCACGGGGCCGAAACACAGGGTTTCGAGTTGGCGACGACCGACAGCACCGTCGTCTTCGATGACCCGGACATCAATGCCGTGGTCATCGCCACCCGCCATGACAGCCATGCCGCAATGACCGCCGCAGCCCTGAAAGCCGGAAAATCCGTGTTCGTGGAAAAGCCGCTGGCGCTTGATATTGAACAATTGAACGGCGTGATCGACGCCCTGAATGGCGCTGACGGGTTCCTGCAGGTCGGCTTCAATCGTCGCTTCGCCCCGCAGATCGCCGAGATGATGGCGCATTTCAATAATACGGCTGGCCCCAAGGTCCTGACGCTGCGCGTCAACGGCGGGGCCATCGACGATGCGCACTGGACCCAATCCAGCGATGAAGGCGGCGGCCGCGTGCTTGGTGAGATGTGCCACTTTGTCGATCTGGCCCGGCATCTGGCGGCAAGTCCGATCAGCCATGTCCGCGCCGATGCCGCCACCACGGCGGGCAGTGCCGGTGACGATGTCATTGCCCAGCTTGGCTTTGCCGACGGCAGCATTGCCAGTATCATCTATACCGCCAGAGGCGATACCGCCCTGCCGAAAGAGCGCATCGAGATTTTCGCTGGTGGCCGTGCCGCAACGCTGGATGATTTCCGCGTCCTCAACCTTGCGGCAAACGGTCGCATGAAATCCGCGACCAAAACACAGGACAAAGGCCACAAACAACAGTTGGCGGCTTTTGTAAAAAGCGTTATCGACGGCAGTCCGTCACCCATTCCGGAATCCGAGCTGATCGAAACGGCGGCGGCAACGATCGCCGTCATCGAAAGCCTGCAGACCGGCAACCGCATAGACATGTAAGACAAACAGACTCATGGACATCAAAGCCTTTTTCGACGCTGAATTTGACGAGCACGCCGACGTTACCGCGAAGACGCGGGCAGCCTGCGCCGAAGGATTCGCTCAATTGCTTAATCGCTCGGCGGAAAGCATTCGCCATGGCGGCAAGATCATCTTCTTCGGCAACGGCGGCAGTGCTGCCGATTGTCAGCATCTGGCGACAGAACTGACGATCCGCTACAAGACCGACCGCGCGCCGATTGCCGCCATCGCCTTGACCACTGATTCATCGGCGCTGACCGCCGGCGGCAATGATCTCGGATTCGAGAATATCTTTGCCCGCCAGATCGAAGCGCTCGGCAAGCCCGGCGATGTCGCCATCGGCATTTCCACGTCGGGTAATTCCGAAAATGTGATCCGCGCCCTCAAGGTGGCGCATGATATCAACATCGTTGCCGCCGCGCTGAGCGGCAAGGACGGTGGCCGACTGGTTGGCGTTGCCGATCCGTTGATCATCGTACCGAGTGACACCACCGCGCGCATTCAGGAAATGCACATCACGCTTGGACAGATGCTGTGCGGCGCATTGGAAATCGAACTGGGGTTGGTATAAGCATGGATCGGTCGCGTCTGGTTCCCCTCGTCGAAGCCATCGAAGGCACCCACATTCTGGTGGTCGGCGACATCATGCTGGATCGCTTTGTCAGTGGCGAGGTTGACCGCATTTCACCGGAAGCGCCGATCCCCATTCTCAGGGTCACCGGCGAAACCCGGATGCCGGGCGGTGCCGGCAACGTCGTGCGCAATCTGGCGGCCCTTGGCGCGCGTGTAACATTTGTCGGCGTCGCCGGTGATGACACGGCCGGGCGCGAGCTTGGTGAAGCCCTTTCTGAAAGCCCGCTGGTCACTGCCCGGCTGGTTATCGATCCGTCCGCTGCAACGACCATCAAGGTCCGCTATCTGGCCGGCAATCAGCAGATGCTGCGTGCCGACTGGGAAACCGACCCGGCCATCGGGGCTGCCACCGCCGGAAAGCTGATCGAGGCCGCAACCCGAGGCATCGATGATTTCAACGCCGTGGTGCTGTCCGATTACGACAAGGGCGTACTGGCCGGTGGCCGCGCCGCGAAAATCATTACCGCAGCCAAAGCCGCCGGTGTCCCGGTGATCGTCGATCCGAAGGGTGAAGGCTATGATCGCTATCAGGGCGCAGATCTGATTACCCCCAATCGCAAGGAGCTGGAACAGGCGGCCAAGCTGCCTGCTAAATCCGCTCCGGACCTTGCTGCCGCAGCAACGTTATTGATCGGCAACCATGCGCTTGGCGGTTTGCTGGTGACGCAAAGTGCCGACGGCATGACGCTGGTTTCTCCGGATGGCACGTCTCATCATCTGCCGGCTGAAACCCGGGAGGTTTTCGATGTTTCCGGAGCCGGCGATACGGTTGTCGCGACCATGGCTGCAATGATCGGTGCCGGGGCTTCGCCAAAAGATGCTGCCAGCGTTGCCAATACCGCCGCCGGCATCGTCGTCGGCAAGGTCGGCACCGCAGTATCCTACGCCGCCGAGGTGATCGCCGCCCTGCACCATCAGGATATTTCCGATGCCGAGGCCAAGGTCCTGACCGATGCCCAGGCGGTCGAGCGCATCGCCCGCTGGCGGCGTCAGGGCTACAAGATCGGCTTTACCAACGGCTGCTTTGATCTGCTGCATCCGGGGCACGTGTCCTTGCTGAAGCAGGCGCGCGGGGCATGCGACCGGCTCGTCGTCGGGCTCAATTCCGATGCTT
>JANRAT010000008.1 GCA_030727885.1 Rhodospirillales bacterium
GTCCTGGATCATGACCTTCAACATCCTGGCGACGGCGATGGCAACGCCGCTGACAGGCTGGATGGCGGGGCGCCTTGGTCGCCGAAACCTGATGGCCGGCAGTGTCGCGGTGTTTGCCGTGGCTACGTACTTTTGTGGCGCCGCGACGTCACTGGAATCACTGGTCTTCTGGCGCATTGTGCAGGGGGCGGCGGGTGCGCCGCTGGCGCCGATTGGTCAAACGATTACCCTTGCCATCTTTCCCAAAAGACAACACGGCGTATGCGTCGGTCTGTTTGGCATCGGTGTTGTTATGGGGGCTTTTATAGGCCCAATGATCGGCGGTGTCATGGCAGAGGTTTATACCTGGCGCTATGCATTCTATCTGATGGTGCCGGTGGCCATGCTGTCATCGGTTGGTGTTATGCTTACCTTGCCCAGGATGCACAACGCGCTGGATGTAAAACTGGAGTGGACCGGCTTCCTGCTGATCTCGGCATCCATTGCCTGCATCCAGCTTGCGTTGTCTCGCGGCCAGCGTCTTGACTGGTTCGAGTCCCCGGAAATTATGATCGAGGTTTTTCTTGGCGCCCTCAGCTTCTATCTGTTCATCGCGCACAGCCTGACACACGAAAAACCGTTCCTGAATCTGCGGCTGCTGTTGAATCGCAATTATGCCATCGGCCTGATTCTTGTAACGATATACGGCATGCTGAACTATACGCCGATGGTGATTTTACCGGGGCTGCTTCGCGAGCATATCGGCTTGCCGGATTCACTGATCGGTTACGTTGTCGGCGCTCGCGGCATCGGCGCCATGGGCGGGTTTTTTCTGGCTATGTTTGTCGGTCAAAAATACCCCCGGCAGTCGATTGCGGTCGGATTTCTGTGCCAGGTCATCGCAGGGTGGTGGTTGATGTCGGTCAGTCTGAACACGGCGCCGATTGAATTTGTGTTTAACGGTATAGTTCAGGGGCTTGCCGTCGGTGCCATCTGGGTGCCATTGACCGTTGTGACCTTTTCGACCCTGGATCCGAAATATCTGGACGAGACGACGTCGGTTTATCACTTGCTGCGCAATATCGGATCGAGCTTCTTTATTTCCATGAGCGTCACCGAAATCATACGTTCCGGTGCAATGAATTATGAACGCCTGACGGAAAACATCTCGCACTTCAACCCGACACTGAAGCTGCCCTGGGTCATGGGCGAGTGGGATATTAACGGCGTCGAAGGTCTTGCCCGCATGTCACGCGAGATCGTCCATCAGGCATCGCTGATCAGCTATTTGAATGCATTCGGCATGTACACGCTGGCATCAGCGGCAGCCATTCCGTTGATCCTGTTTGTCAGCCGGCCCGTCAAATAACGAACGGGGCAAGCACTGTCCGTGTTTCGGCTCAAGCGTGACGCTGCTGGCCAAGGATCATGCGGACGACTTTATTCAGCAGCCGGTAAAAAGCCCGGGACCGCAGGATATGTGCATCGTGCCGTCCCCTCACGATCTGCTCGTGAAGCGCCGGCTTGATCGCACCGAAAGTAATTTCCGAAACCATATTATTTTCGTGCAGTGCACCGGGATCGTTATGTGTGTTCATTTTCATTTGTTTTGTCCGTTGCTGTGGAAGGAAGGTTTTTGTGTATGGCTCCCTTCCCGTTCATATTGCTTGTGAAAAGCAAGTGAATAGCTTGTAACTTAAATGGATTGCATTATGCAAGTTATTATTTTAAGATATTTGCTATGAGCACTTCGACAAAGAAACATTCCAGCGGCTGTCTTGTGGCGTATGGCCTTGATACCTTCGGGGATCGGTGGACGCTGCTGATTTTGCGCGACATGGTTCTGTACGGGATGCGTCGATACGGTCAATTCCTGAGTGGCGAGGAAAAAATTGCCACCAATATTCTGGCCGACAGGCTCAAGCATCTGGAGCAGGAAGGTATCGTCCAGCGCGCCAGAGACCCTGAAAACCGGCGCAGCTATATTTATTCGCTGACGGATAAGGGGCTGGATCTGGTGCCGATGATTTTGGAAATCATCCGCTGGGGCGGAAAGTATACGCCTTTGACGCCACGCAGAAAAAAGCTTGTTGGTCGCATCAACGATGATTGTGCGGGGCTGCTTCAGGAAATACGCCAGCGCGTGCAAAATCCGGTCGAATAATCCTCCTGTGAAATGAATTTCTGCCAGCGTTTGGAGATGAAGCGCCCATGCCGTATCTGTATGGCGA
>JANRAT010000009.1 GCA_030727885.1 Rhodospirillales bacterium
ATTCAATATAGGCCATGGTCCGGTCAGTCATCTTTTCAACGGCATTGTCCTGCGCCGTCTGCAGCGTCATTAATCTGTCTTCAAGTTCAGCAACGCGTGAATTCAGGGCCGCATTATGGTTGTGCGCCTCATCACGTTCGCGAACCACGGTCTGCATATCCGTTTCAACGCTCATCAGATTGTCACGAAGCGAAAAGTTCTTTGTCGAGAGCGAGCGCATATCGTTTTCAAGGCTGCTCAGCTTACCGCGCAGGACTTCACGGGCATCGGCAACGTTTTCCCGGTCGCTTTCGGTGCTTTCAAGGCGCTTTTCGACGGTCGAAAGACTGCGTTGCAGGGTCGCATTGCGCTCAACCAGACTGAGCATCAGGTTATGATTGTCTTCAAGCTCTCGGGTCAGTTCGACAAACCGGCGCTGATAGGAACTGACATCGGAAAGCAGATCGTCATAGGCCTGCCTTGCATCGATGATCTGGACGTTTTTGGCACTGATTATTTCGTCATTTTTAACGAAGCTGTAGGTCGAATAGCTGACCCAGCCGGCTGAGACCAGCATCAAAATCGAAACGGAAACCTGAAAGTATTGCGGGATACGGAAGAAGCGAATGTGGCCTTTGGTGCGCAGGTGAATTTGACGTTCAGGGAAGACGCGGTCGATGAATCGCCGCAGTCGCTCCCGAAACGTGATTGTTTCACCCCAATCTTGCATGCCGATAAGCCCCCTTAGCGCCCTCAAATCGCAGTTCCGGCCATCGCCGGAAGAACATATTATTTTTAATGTCGAAACGGAACGAGCCGTCGCGAAATGTATTGGTTAACAGGCAAAAGCAATCATCCCACTGACCGCTTCCGCCCATCGACAGCAAACCGTATCCATTTGGGAATTTTCATGCAAGCGATTAATGGCCGGTCTACCAGCCGTGAAACAACGTAATCTCCTTTAAAACCGCCACTTTAAGAGGGTTTACAAGACTTTAACCAGACTCCCTCTCGACTCAACGGGACCACTCGTCTAATCATTCAGACTTGCAGCAAGGAACAGCAATAAAATGCCCAAGCGCCCGCCACTCTCGGATATGAGGATAATTCTGGCTACCTGGTTTGGAGCCGGATATGCGCCTTTTGCCCCTGGCACCTTCGGCTCGCTTTTTGCCCTTCCCATTGGCTGGGCTTTTGCCAATCAAGGCGGCATGGCCGGGTTGGCCCTGGCGACCATCGGAATCAGTGCCATTGGCGTCTGGGCTGCCGATGCGTATATGGCGCAAGCTGGAGAACACGACCCGGGCCCGGTCGTCATTGACGAAGTCGCCGGGCAATGGCTGACCCTTTTGCCGATGGCGGCAGCGATGACATGGCAGGCTGCACTGATCGGGTTCGTGCTGTTTCGACTGTTTGATATCTGGAAGCCGTGGCCGATTTCGTGGGCCGATGCGAATATCCCGGGCGGCCTCGGGGTCATGGTTGATGATATCATGGCCGGATTGCTGGGCGCTGCCTGCCTGTATGGCCTGATGATCGGCGCACCGCGCCTGCTGGGGATTGGCTGAACCATGGAAAGCACCTTGATTGACGCGGCTGAAAGCCTGCTCGACACCTGCCGGCAGCGCCAGTGGACGGTCGCAACGGCAGAATCATGTACCGGTGGTATGGTCGCGGCAGCCCTGACGGCAATTGCCGGGTCTTCTGACGTCGTTGATCGGGGCTATGTCACCTATACGAACAAGGCAAAGCACGAAATGATCGGCGTGCCGATGGCGCTGTTCGCCAGTGTCGGCGCGGTATCCGTGGAGGTCGCCCGGGCCATGGCCGAGGGGGCCCGCAAGACCGCCGGTGTCAATCTGGCCTGCGGGATTACAGGCGTTGCCGGCCCCGGTGGCGGTTCAGCCGAGAAACCGGTCGGCCTCGTCCATATCGCCGCAGCTTCCGCCGACAGGATGATCCATGAGCGCTGCCTGTTTGCAGGTGATCGCCATGCGGTCAGGCTGGCCTCAGCGCTGAAGGCGCTCGAGATGATGTGCAATCTCGCCGAAGGTTAAAAACCCCAGAGACACAGAGGCACAGAGTGGGTGAGCTTACCAAATATCCCGTCACTCCCGCGAAAGCGGGAGACTTTAATCAGTAATCAGTATTTTGTAACTGAGGATCTGCATCCGCGGGTATGAACGCTATTATCTATTGTATACAGGGCCTCTGTGTCTCTGTGCCTCTGT
>JANRAT010000010.1:0-10328 GCA_030727885.1 Rhodospirillales bacterium
AACCAGCACACCACCGGTGGCACTGCCGATACGGCCTTCCGGTGCAAGGCGGGCCACCTCGGCCATGAATACACCGTTCCAGCCTACCGCCGACGCGCCAAACAGAAACAGGATGGCAAACACGCCAGCCAGGGGCATTCCTTCTGCCAGGGTTGTTGTGGCCAGAGCTGCAATAATTGACAAAATCTGTGTCGTGATAAGCGTCTTGTGTGCGCTGCCGAAACGATCCGCTACAAATCCCCAGCCAAGTCGTCCAACGACACCGGCGACCTGAACAACTGCTAGCCCGACACCCGCTGTCACAAGGTCCAGATGCACATCTTCGACCAGCATGGTGACGGCGAACGTCATCAGGGCAAGCTGCACTGCAGATAATGTCAGCGCAGCAAATGCCAGCAACCGCAATTCACGGAGCCGCATCACAAGGCCGAGATCACGAAATACCGCGCCTCGAAACTTTGTCGTCGGATCCCTGTCTCCATCCAGATAAGCCCTCAGGGGCTGTATCCCAAGCATCACGACGGCAGCCACTACGGCACCCGCCACCAATGACCATTGCCACCCGAATGCGACAGCAATCGGCGGCGCAAGCAATCCGGCAACCACGCCACCCATGGGCTGACCGGTCTGCTTGATGGAAAAAATCAGATTTCTGTTATCCGGTGATGCTATTTTCATCATCAAATGCGAGGCCGCAGGGTTGGTGAGTCCATAAGCGACACCAAGGCCAAGCGAACCTACCACCAATGTTGCCACATGCGGCAGTGCGATCAGCAAAAGCGATGACATTACCAGAAATGCAGCGATCTGATTGGCGCGAACCGCACCCAGCTTGCGTTGCACCAACCCAGCCGCCAACGACATCAGGGTCGCACCGACGTACACCAAACTGATCTGAAATCCGATCATTGATACCGGCAGATCAAGGGTGCGGGCAATTTCTGGGGCAACGGACGCCGGTATCAGGACGGCCATCGTCGCAATCACCTGAACAGTGGTGACACCGCTGATCGTGGCCATTGCCAGTCTTTTTGAAATCGGGGGGGTCGGGGTTTCGTTATCCATTATCAGCAACGTAGCCGTTGAGCGCGGCAGGGTCTATATTGAGCTGCATGAAAATCAATAAAATCATCCTGCCAATTGTTGTCTGTCTGGTTTTAGGGGCTTGCGCTCAACACCTACCGCTGCCCCCTCGGCAGACATCCAGTGCCGCTTCGCTGGATAGCCTGTTGGCCTCAGATGAACTGTCCGCTGCCAGATCATTGGCATTAAGCGACATCGATTGGGGTTATCTGCTGATTGATGCCAAAAGTGGAGAGGTTTTGATGTCCCGCGCGGCAGACAAAGGCTTCCCGCCGGCTTCCACGGCGAAAGTCCCGACCATGGTCGCTGCCTTGGGTATACTTGGTCCGACTTATCGTTTCACAACCCAATTGCTGGCGAAGGGATCATTAAAAGCCGGAGTCCTGAGCGGCGATCTTGTCCTGGCCGGGGACGGCGACCCGCTACCGAGCGTTGGGGATCTTCGTGCCCTTGCCATCCGCCTCAGGGATATCGGGGTCACCAGACTGGACGGACGTTTTATTTATGCCAGCAGCTTGCCGGTGTTTGCCGAGATCGAACCCGAGCAACCGGCAACAGAACCCTACAACCAGGGACTGGGCGGGCTGAACATCGAATTCAACCGGGTGACGCTTACCAGATCTACCGGTGATACCGGGACAGTGCCCTACACGACGCCCAGTGAGGCCATTGATCTGATTCCAGACTTTCCCCCTTCAACGACTGGCCGGCTCGAGAGTTCGGTCCGTGATCCGGCTCTTCTGGCAGCGCAAATGTTACAGCGATTTGCTCTTGCTGAAGGGATATCCTTGCCCGATCCGGTTTCCGGCACCCCTCCGGACGGCGCCGTCAGCCTTGCACAAATTCGTAGCCAGCCGCTGATCGAGATCGTTCGTGCTGGCCTTGAGTATTCAAACAATATGGTCGCCGAAGTCATCGGTCTCAGTGCCTCGCGGGCTCAAGGTGTGACCGATCAATCTCTGGCCCGCTCCGCCGATACGCTGGGCGTTTGGCTGGAACATGAAGTGCCCGGGCTAAAGCATTTTGCCACGACACTTGCCAATCATTCAGGGTTGAGCACGGTCTCAAGGGTCACCCCACGGCAAATGACGCAAATTCTCCAGTACGCACTGAACCAGCGTTTCGATGGATGGCGCTTTGACAGCCTGCTGTCACCCGGTGGTCGCCGTGACACCTTCCGCGGACGATTCAAGGATCCTGCTACCGCATATCGAATATGGGCCAAAAGCGGCACCATGCGCTACATCAAGGGACTTACGGGGTATCTTGATGCCGAATCAGGACGACGCCTGATATTTGCCCTGTTCATGTATGATCCTGAATTGCGGGCAAGACTGGAAAATGACCCCGAACGCTTTTCTCTACAATCACGCAAATTATCTACCGACTGGCGCAACCGGACGGATGCTTTCGAAGAAGCGTTGATCAAACATTGGATCAAGGTTTTCTGAAAAGAAAATGGCCGACGGTTGTCCGCCGGCCAAGTTGGTGGAACGTGGAGAAACCTAAAGCGTTTTATCGGCCGGTCGACGGCGCCATCATCTGATCAGCTGTCTGAATGACCTTTGAATTCATGTCGTAAGCACGTTGGGCACGGATCATTTCGGCTATTTCCTCAACCGCATTAACGTTCGAAGATTCAACAAAACCCTGCAGAACCGAACCAGAACCGCTTTGTTTCGGAATTACAGAAGCTGCAGCCCCGGATGCATCTGTGGCGGTAAACAGATTGTTGCCTTCGGCATGCAATCCACCCTCGTTCGGGAATATTGCGATTTGTATGGTCCCGATGTTACTTGGTGTCGCGGTGCCGTCCTGCTTGACCAGTACTTCTCCGGTCGCATTGATCGTTACATCGACGGCATCCGCCGGCACCTGCACACCCGGCAGAACCGGGAAGCCATCATGAGTCACCAATGCGCCGCCACTATCAATCTGAAAGGTTCCATCGCGGGTATAACCGGTCTCGCCGTTTGGCAACTGAATCTGAAAATACCCTTTGCCCTGTATGGCCAGATCGAACGTGTTATCTGTGGCTTTCAGACTGCCTTGCTCGGTGACACGGTATACGGACATCAAATCGACGCCCTTGCCGGTCTGAATGCCGCCTGGGACCTGCGCCCCGGCTCTGGAGCCAAAGCCGTCAGGTCTGGCACTGTTTTTGTAAATCAGATCCTGAAATTCGCTCCGCCGGCGCTGAAAACCGGACGTATTCATGTTCGCCAGATTGTTGGCGACGACTTCGACGTTTCGTTGCTGTGCCATCATACCTGAGGCGCCAATGCGTAGTGCGTCCATATTCCCGTTCCTTTTTCTAGCCGGCCTTATTTTCGACCGTGCCTTGTTTAGAAGCCGGTCCGTTCTCGACCGACACATCCGGAACAAGATAAGCAACCACCGTGCCAACTTATTAATTATTTAAAATCAATAAGTTAAAGGAAACACTGCGGCATCATTTTCCAATTTTGACGTCATTCGGGGTACAATCGGCAAGAATTTCCGGGCTTTCGAGTCAGCTTCCGGGCCTGCCAAGAGTGTCAGGATGGAACAGCTCTTCGGGGCGGAGTCGCCTATCTGACAGATGCTGTCCCTCGATATAGCGGCAGAAAGCCTCTAGATCGGCCCGGTTGTCGGCAACGCCATAGCGCCAATAATCAGCCCCCATTGTCGCCACAGCCACTTCATAGGCATCCGCGTACCAGGGTGACATCTCGCGATTGGCGGAACTTTCCGCAACGGACTTGACCCTGGCCATGGCTATTTTTCGGGCTTCCAGAAATGCGTCATAAAGCAAACCAGGTAATTCAGGATGCCTGGCCACGACATCCTTGCGGATGCCCACAATATGCATGATCGGGAAAATGCCGGTACGGGTGAAGTAATCCCGCTCCGCCTGCGCAGGCGACTCTATCAATCTGCGCACCAGCCGGTGCCCTTCGGTGAACGCTTTCGGTGGGGCCGGTGCAATGATCGCATCCAACTCACCAGAAAGCATGGCGTCATTCAGGGATTGTGTTTCAGCGAGTGCTTGCAGATCAATATCGCCCGGCACCGAGAACTTCAGCCGCTCGACACGGCCAGGCTCGTTCAGACCAGCCGTCCGGTATTTCAGCTTCCCGACATCAACACCGTAGTCATCGGCAAGTATGCCGCGCACCCAGACGGCCAACGTCATCGCATATTCCGGGACACCAACAATTTTGCCTTCCAAATCCTTAGGAGTCGAAATTCCGCTGTCGCTGCGCACATAAATTCCACCATGTCTGAAGGCACGCGAAAGATAAACCGGAATGCCGATATAGCGACTCTGACCCTGTGATGTCTGAATGACATAGCTGGCAAACGAAAGTTCGGTAATATCGAAAGGAGCGTCACCGACGGCGAGCGGAAACAATTTTCCAGGCGGCGCGGTTTCGGTTCGCAGTGTGAAACCGGGCACCCCAACCCGCCCATCCAGGATCGGCAAGGCGCGGTCATAATCCCAGCAAGCAAGGCTTAGTTCAGTCATGTCGCATACCCTCTGATTGTGCCCGGTAATATTACCGCGTCGAAACCAGAGACTAAGACCCAACACCGGGCTTAACAACCGGGTGTCACCGTCCAAAATCCGGGCAGCAAAAAAACCCCTCCCCCACAACTTGGGAAAGGGGCATTTGCTTAGTTCAGGGCAATGTCGACGACGACAATTTCGGTATCCAGATCAGCGTGTATAACCACCACTTCATCTTTTCCGTCCGCCGAAACGACGGCGCCGTCACGGGTGTCGACAAAAGTGTCATTGATCGTCACCGCACCTTTAGCCGGAACGATATACAAGGCGCGCCCGGATTCAAGTTTGTGCTTCACGTCAGCGCCTGCTGCAATCGTCGCGCCGAGCACAGCCGAATCCGTATGGATCAGCAGGGCATCGGTTTCGGCATGGACCTTGCGCCCCGAAGCCAGCGCTACAAGTTCACTGCCGGCGTTTCCTTTCGGGAATTGTCGCGCATCCCAACGTGGCTTATGGCCTCGTTGATCAGGCATGATCCATATCTGGAATATTCGCGTGGTCTCATCTTCGCGATTATATTCCGAGTGGGTAATCCCCGTACCGGCACTCATGACCTGAACGTCGCCGGCTTCCGTGCGGCCCTTGTTGCCAAGGTTGTCCTCGTGAGTAATGGCGCCTTCACGAACGAACGTGATGATTTCCATGTCTTTATGGCTGTGAAACGGGAAACCGGTTCCGGGCTGAATGGTATCGTCATTCCATACCCTGAGAGGCCCAACGCCCATCCGTTTCGGATCATAATAGTTGGCGAAGCTGAAGTGGTGCTTGGCATTCAGCCAGCCATGGTTTTCACCACCCAGACTATCGAACGGTACAGTTTTAATAGTCATTATTTTTACTCCTTCACTCCATTATGCCGCGGCCAATTTGGCGACTGCGGCATCGATCAGCTTGTTGGCCTCGGCAATGCCTTCGGCCCGTGGCTCAGGCCCCATGTCCATGCCGTTTGCGGCAATGATGCGGACATCTTTCAAACCCATAAAAGCGAAGATGTGACGCAAGTATCCGCTCTGGAAATCGGCCGGACTGGCATTTTCTGGGGAACCGTCACCGTATTTGCCGCCACGGGTCGACAGCACATAAACAGGCTTATCCTTAAGCAGGCCTATCGGGCCGGTCTGTGGATCATACCCGAAGGTTTTGCCCGGGCGGGCAACATGGTCCAGCCATGTCCGCATGGCCGCTGTGATGGTAAAGTTATGCATCGGGGCGCCGATCACAATGGCATCAGCCTGAGCCATTTCTGCGATCATCGCATCGGACGCTGTACGTGCGGCGATCTGCCGATCGGTAAGCGTTTCCGGTTCACGGCGAAGCGCATTGATCAATTCGTCGTCAATCTGCTCCGGTGGGTTGGCACCGATATCGCGATGAAGGACCCGGACATCGGGAAACTGAGCACTGACTTTTTCAATAAAATGTGAGGTCAGCTGACGTGATACGGAATCGTTGCGGGGGCTGGTGTCCATGACGAGTAATGTTTTCATGATATCTTCCTTTTTAAATGATGACCCGGTTGGGCGTTGCAGGGAAGATACGCATATATATTATTCGAGACAATCTGTGTAAAAATGAATACATTGTTCATTTATACGAACAATGAGGCATTTATGGCATTATCCGACCCCCTTGAAGGCATGACCGTATTTGCCGCTGTGGTTGAAGCGGAAAGCTTCACAGGCGCCGCCCGTTCGCTGCGCAATTCCAAGGCGGCGGTCAGTACGCAAATACAGAAACTTGAAGACCGGCTCGGCGTCAGGCTTTTGAACCGCACCACCCGCCGTCTGTCACTGACCGATGAAGGGCGGGCCTTTTATGATCACTGCCGACGCATATTGGATGAGGCCCGCGAAGCTGCCGATGCGCTCGACAGCCTCAATACAGTGCCGCGAGGTCTGCTCAGGGTCAATGCACCGATGTCTTTCGGAATCTTGCATCTGGGTTCCGCCATCGCTGATTTCATGCAGTCGTACCCTGAGATCGAAATCGATCTGGTGCTCAACGACCGCCAGATTGATGTTGTCGAGGACGGTTTTGATCTGGCCATCCGCATTGCACGATTACCTGATTCCAGCCTGATTGCGCGAAGACTGGCACCTTGCAGAATACTGGTCGCTGCCAGCCCGAGCTATTGGGACCGGCGGGGTCGCCCCGGGCATCCTAGCGAATTGAAGGATCATGATGCGCTGATCTATGACTATCTGTCGGAACCGGATACGTGGACATTTAATGGCCCGGACGGACGGATTTCCGTGAATGTTCAGGGGCGCATCCGCGCGAATAATGGAGAGGTTTTGCTGCAAGCCGCAAAGCAGGGCCTTGGCGTGTGCCTCACTCCGACATTCTTCTGCAGTGATGAAGTTAAAAACTGTTCACTAGAAACTGTGCTGTCCGAATTTGAAGACCATTCAGTATCAATTTATGCCGTGTATCCGCACCGCCGCCACTTGTCGCCCCGGGTCCGGGCCTTTGTCGATTTCCTGGCCGAACGTTTTGGCGACACCCCCTATTGGGATTCTGGCTTTGCTTGATGAGTGACTTAGCGGCCTTCACGCCACCAAGCCAGACTGGCCAGGCCTAGGCCAATAACAAGGACCAGCCACCAGGGCGCCAACGGCACGTTGGTCACACCGGTCACACTGAAGGCTTCGTTACGGACCAGGCCGAGCCAGCCGGCACCATGCGTCTGTCTGTCGGGCTGCACTCCGCGCAGGCTGGGCATACCATCAACCAGCCAACGCACACCGCCGCCAGCAGCCTCGGCGATTTTTTTGGCAGGGACATCGGTCGAGCGTAAATCCGCAAGCTCAAGAGGATTCAAGGCGCCGGCCGGCGCTAATGCAATATGGGTGTCGTCACCAATCCGATACAGCCCGATCTCGTCAACGGCGACCCGTGCCGTTGATTTCCCAGCCGCTTCAGGTTTCAGCGTTACTGAGGATTTAATGCCACTCGGGCTTTCGATGCTGACAACTTCAGAGCCGGAGTTCAGACTGCGCCGTTCGATCCTGAGCTCGCCGTTCTCGACAACGGCTGACAGACCTTCTTCATCCAGTTCCGGTTCCTTCATCAGCCAATGTGCGATGCGGCGCATCAATTCCGCCTGCGGCCCGCCATTTTCATAGCCGCGCGCCCAAAGCCACAGTTGATCACTGGCAATCAGTGCAACACGACCCTGATCAACCCGCTCCATCATCAACAGAGGATTGCCGTCTACACCGCTCATCAGTGTCGGCGCGACACTCGTCGTCACACCGATCTGGCGAAACCATGAGCCCCAGCTCGGTTCAAGATCATCACGGCCCGGCACGACAGCACCCGGCAGCGCACTGGTCACGGGATGACGATGGCCAAGCTCAGTTATGCGTGGCTTGAACTTTTGCTCGAAAATCTGCCCGGTCGGTTGGCCTGGAAGAATGTCAACGAGCGGTGTTCTGGCCAGCGATCTGAGTCCGCCGAATTCCGGTCCAACCGATAAAAGTACTGCACCGCCACCACGCACGTAACTGGCGATGTTGCGGAAATAGATCGGTGGCAGCACGTCGCGCACGACATACCGATCAAAGACGATCAGATCAAATTCACCAATCTTTTCTTCGAACAGTTCGCGGACAGGAAATGCTATCAGCGATATCTCATTCAGCGGCGTGAAGTCGTTCTTTTCCGGTGGTCTCAAAATGGTGAAGTGAACAAGATCAACCGATGGATCGGATTTGAGCAGGTTGCGCCAAGTCCGCTCACCGGCGTGTGGTTGCCCCGACACCAGCAGCACCTTCAGACGATCGCGTACACCATTGACGGAAACCACGGCGCGGTTGTTGACCGCCGACAGTTCGCCTTCGGCAGCTTTTGCTTCCAACTCGATAAACGTCGGACCGGCATGATCCAGAGTCATCTTGAACTCGTGATCCTGATTGGCTGTCAGCTTTAGTGTTTCTCGCACCTCGCCGTCAACGTGGATCGTCACATCGACAAGATCCGAGCCGAAGCGTCCATCGCCTGCAATACGGTCCTCGATCCGATACCGCACGCTAACCTCATTGCCGACGATGCCGTAACCCGGCGCATCAGCAATAACCAGTCGGCGGTCTTTTTCATCCTTGTCACCGCTGATCAACACATGCAACGGACCGGCCAATCCGCCATTCGTGGCAAGTTCGGCATCATGGATCTGCCCATCCGTAATCAGAATGGCCCCGGCAAATCGCGACCGCGGCAGATCACCAAGCGCATCAGTCATCGCGCCCATCAACCGTGTTCCATCCTTTGTACCGTGACCGTCCCCGTCTCGCACGGTAACTGTGCGCACCTCCATGCCGGGCATGGCACTTATTTGACCGACGAGTTGTGCCGCCGCCGCCTCACTGCGATTTTTACGCTCTCCGATTTTTTGACTGGACGTCTCGTCAACCAGAACGATGGCTATATCATTTTCTGGCGTGCGCTCTTCGACACTGATGCGCGGCTCCAGCAATGTCAGCACCAGCATCGCCAGCAGCAGCGCCCTATAAATTGCACCACGCCGCCCTGTGCGCAGCAGTTGCATGCCCAACAAAACCAAACCAAGGACCGCCAGCACCGCGATAAATTGTATAGGCAGCGACGGCGTCCAGAGAATTTCAGCTGTCATTGCCCGAGCCTCTTGATAATCGCCGGCATGTGCACCTGATCCGCTTTGTAATTTCCGGTCAGCACGTACATCACCAGATTTATGCCGAAGCGGAACGCCATTTCGCGCTGCCGTTCACCGCCAGGCACGACCGGGAACATCGGCCGCTGCGCATCATCCATTGCCCAAGCCGATGCCCAGTCATTCGACCCTGCAATAATGGGCGAAACACCGTCATTGACCCGCTCGCCGGCGCGTTCGACCCACAATGTCGTGCCGGCATAACGGCCGGGAAATTGATTCATCAGATAAAATGATCGTGTCAGCACATGCCCGGCATCTACCGGTACCAGCGGTGGCAAGTCGAGCCTGATCGACAGATCCCGCAACGCCGTTGCCTGTGCCCCGCCGCCCCGGTCCTGAGTATCGAACAGAACCGTCCCACCGTTTTTCAGATATTCTTTGACGGCCAGTGCTGATACGTCATCAAGCTCATAATCGGGTGTCACCGGCCAGTAAATCAGCGGAAAGAACGCCAACTCGTCAATGCCGGGCTCTACTGCTTGCGGTGTGCCCAGTTCAGCGGCCGTGCGCCTGGCCAGCATTGTCGTCAGCCCCATCAAGCCCCGCAAACTGACGTCATCAACACGTGCGTTGCCGGTTTCGAGGTAGGCCAACCGCGTTTCAAGGCTGCTGTCTCTGGCAAATTTTTCATCTGCAGCATGTCCGACAGACACATTTCCACCAGACAACATCGCTGCAAGCAACATGGAAGCGACAACGCTTCTGAGCGGCTTTCCGCCGCCCCGGATCCATAAGCCCGCCGCCATATCAACTAAGAACAGAATCAAAACAGCGAGGAAAAACCATCCCGTCATATCACGCTCTGCCGGCTTCTCATAAGCTGCACGTGTCCAGTCGTCTGCCACTTGCAATGATTTCAAAGGTGGCAAGGATGTCGTCAAATTGAAGCTCCGACGAAAGTCTTCTGCGCCATAGATCCCCGGTGGATGACGTTCGGAAACCAGCTCCGTATCTATTGCTGCGACGTCAATGGGTTGCACATTGGCGGCAGGATCGCTGAGT
>JANRAT010000010.1:10338-11910 GCA_030727885.1 Rhodospirillales bacterium
TCGCTGAGTTGCGCAAAGGCGTCCATGATCCGGTAAGGTGTCAGTGGAGGAACTTCACCGGCATTCTTGACGCCACGGCCGAGTGCCGTCAGACGCTGCATCATTTCCACGAATACCCCGCTGATCGGCAGGTTTGACCAGGACGTATTTGGTGCCGTATGGAACAGTACAATCCAGCCCTGTTCAAGCCGATCAGCGGTTACCAATGGTGTTCCGTCACTCAGTCTTGCCCAGGTTTTTTGGGTCAAATCCGGGGCTGGTTGTGCCAGAACCTGTCGGTTGATACGAACATCCCGAGGCACTTCCAGTCCGGCAAAAGGCGAATTATCCGGAAACGGCATCATCCCCATTGGTTGACGCCAGGACATCGCACCGCCGATGATCCTGTCCCCGCCTCTGAGCAACACCGGCAGCAACGGCTCAGCGCCCGCACCGGCCAGAGTATCACTCGTACGGCGTGCCAGCGCCGGACCCGCAAATCGCACCAGAATGCCGCCTTTGGCGACCCACTTTTCTACGGCAGCAACCTGCTGGATCGAGAATTCCAGACCGTCCGGAACTATCAGAACCGACATCGGTTGCTCAAAGAGTGAAAGCAGTGCTCCCTTTCGAACCGTCGTTGTCCCTTCCAGAGCGCGCTCCACATAGTAGGTATTGCTGAGTAGCGGCTGGGCTGCAGCAGCACCGTCAACATCGGCAATGCCAACCGGTCGGCGTCGCCAGCGCTGATCCAGTATTACCACACTGCCGACATGCTTGCCGTTTTCGAACTGCACGCGCTCCACACGGTTGAGAATCTCGACCGGCGCGTCCAGAACAACCTCTGAATACTTTTGATCTGCAGCAAAAACAGCACTGGCAACCACCTGCACCCGTCCTTCAAGGTCCATACCCCGAACTTCCAGGGTTTGTTCCTGATGAACTGCAAAAGGCCGTTCAAGGGTCAGCTTCAGACCCTTCGGTGCAGACGTCGGAGGGCGCATCACAGTAACCGGTGCGTCCGTTGTGCCATACACCGTGATCCGGCCCAAAGTGCGCAATCTTTCCGACAGAACATCGGCACCGGGACCGTCCAGACCATCGGAAAGCCAGCGTATATCCGCAAGCCCCGAAAAATCACCGGCCCAATCCGTCACCGCCTGCGCCGCCTGCCCTCGGTCGGTTGGCCACGGCACCGGTATAAGTTTGGCAATCTCGGCCCGCGCTTCTGCAGGGGCCAGGGAGGATACAGTAATCGCACTGCCATCGGCAGGCTGTGCCGTTGTTAAAAGAATAACCTGACGTCCGCTGCGCACGGCCTTGTCGGCAAGTGACAGTGCCACGTCACGGCGCACTTCCCATCGATCCGCCGATGCCCACCCGTTATCGATGACCAGCATCACAGGGCCGCCTGCCGCAATATCTGCTTCTGCATTCCATAAGGGTCGGGCCGCGGCAAATATGATCAATGTCGCCAGCGCGATCCTGAGCACCAAAAGCCACCACGGTGTTCGAGCCGAGGTTTCACGATCGCTTAATATCTTAAAAAGCAGCTGGATCGGCGGGAACACAACGCGCTTCGGCAAAGGTGGC
>JANRAT010000011.1 GCA_030727885.1 Rhodospirillales bacterium
CATTTAGGTGATGGGATCTGCCGGCATTCAGAGAATCGGTATCAGCGGATATTTGAGGATTGCCTGCGACTGCCAATGGCCGTTTTTCAAGCCATTACAGCGCTTAAGCTTCCGGACTCGCGTCTCCGCCCGCCCTCGGCTATGCTTTGCAAGGATTTTCGGAGACGATCATGCTTCAAGCGCACACTCAATCAGGACAAGCCCCGATGGATCTCGCCGATCATTTCATGATCTGCAACAAACTCGGCCGTTATCTGACCGTGCACGATGGCAGCCGCTTCGTCATCACCGATGATTTCCGGGAAAACGACATGGGCAATGCCGCGGCGGCGGCCATTGCGACGATTTATTCCCGCGATCCGCTGGTCGCCCAGGCAGCCCTTTTGCCGCTTGGCCGCAATGGCGGCATACACCCGAATAAACGTCGTTCCTATGAGCGTCTGTTTTCGCTGATTGAAGCGCAGGCGCTTGATCCCGGTGTTGTCAAATCGGCGGCGCACATCCTCAAGCATGATTTCCGTGAAGCCGAGATCAAGGCCATTGAAGCCGAACTCGGTGACAAGCTCAGCCCGGCACGCTTGCGCTATCGGGCTTTTCTTGGCGTGGTCCGGCAATTGCTGGAAAGCAAGATTTCAGCACCGGCCTTTCTGGATGAATTCCGCGAGTTTACCCGCACCGTCGCCGGCAAGCTGGATTTCGGTATATACAGCTTTTGCCTCGACCGGATTTTCGGCAATCCGCGGATTCCGATGAAGGTCAAGAAGCTGCTGGCGATTGAAACCGTCAAGTTCCCGCCGCTTATTCGCCGCGAGCTGATCACCAATCTGTTCGTCTATCCCGGCCAGTCTCAGGAGCTGATGAGTTTCGTCCGTGGCCTGATCATGGCCGAGCTTGAACCGAGCGTGGTGGTCGAGATCGAATTGCTGGAAACCTTCAAGCAGAACCGCCTGTCGATGAGCGACATCGAAGCCGGTCTGCGCCAGAGTGTTATGTGAGCCATTCGGCACGCATTTTTAATGATCTAAAAAAGTATCGCCACCCTGAACTTGATTCAGGGTCCATTGGTAATTGTAAGTTATGGATCCCAAATCAAGTTTGGGATGACGCCTATAGCGTCACTTCCAGTGACCCCTGGGGTAAAGCCGGTTGCCGTGGCCCATCTTGCGGCCTTCGCGGACTTCCTTTTTGCCGTACAGATGCAGCCGTGCGCCGGCGTCCGACATCAGATCCGCCCAGCCCAGCACCGCCGAGCCGATCAGGTTCTTCATTTCCGCATCGTGATGTGGCGTGACGTTGCCCAAGGGCAGGCCACAGACGGCACGCACGAACTGTTCGAACTGGCTGGTCGGACAGGCATCCATGGTCCAGTGGCCGGAATTGTGCGGCCGGGGAGCGATTTCGTTAACCAGCAGCTGGCCACTGCGCGTGATGAACATCTCGACCGCCAAAAGCCCGACCAGATCAAGCCCTTCGGCAATGGCATGGGCGATGCGGACTGCTTCACCGGCCATCTCCGGCGTCATTACCGCCGGTGCAATGGTGGTGTCGAGGATATGATTGACGTGGCGGTTCTCGACCGGCGGATAGGTCGCCCAGCCGCCGCCCGGTGAGCGGGCGACAATCACCGAGATTTCCCGCTCCAAATCGACAAAAGCTTCCAGAATGCCGATCTCGGCACCCATTTCTTCCCATGCTGCGGCATAATCGCAATCGGGCGCAATCAGCACCTGGCCTTTGCCGTCATAGCCCATGCGTGCGGTCTTGAGGACTGCCGGGCGGCCGATCTCGCCAGCGGCCGCTTCAAGCTCGACCGGCGACGTGACACGGCGGAACGGCGTCGTCTTGGCGATCTCGTTGATGAATTCCTTTTCGACCAGTCGGTCCTGTGCCACGGCGAGGCTTTTCCAGCCGGGCCGGACGACTGCGTATTCGGACAAAATCTGCACGCTTTCGTGGGGAATGTTTTCGAATTCAAAGGTGACGACATCAACCGCTTCGCCGAACGCCTTGAGGGCATTGACGTCGTCATAGGCGGCGATGGTGGTGGCGGCCGAAACCTGCGAGCCCGGGCTGTCGGTGTCGGGGCAGAAAATATGGCATTTGTAGCCGAGCTGACCGGCGGCCAGTGCCGTCATGCGGCCAAGCTGGCCACCGCCCATGATGCCGATGGTGCTGCCGGGTGCGAGCGGGTGG
>JANRAT010000012.1 GCA_030727885.1 Rhodospirillales bacterium
CGGTTGATCTGGCCCGCATGCCGCACTTGCTGATCGCCGGGACCACCGGATCGGGCAAGTCTGTCGCCATCAATACCATGATCCTGTCGCTGCTCTATAATCTGTCGCCCGAGCAGTGCAAATTCATCATGATCGATCCAAAGATGCTGGAGCTTTCTGTCTATCAGGAAATCCCGCACCTGTTGACGCCGGTCGTCACCGACCCGACCAAAGCCGTGGTCGCGCTCAAGTGGGTGGTCCGCGAGATGGAAGACCGCTATCGCAACATGAGCCAGATGGGCGTTCGCAACATCGGCGGCTACAATGCGCGCCTTGCCGAAGCCAGAAAGAAGAACGAAGAACTGACCCGCACCGTGCAGACCGGTTATGATGATGACGGCAAGCCGGTGTTTGAACAGATGCCGCTGCCGATGGATCCGCTGCCCTATATCGTCGTCGTCGTCGACGAAATGGCCGATCTGATGCTGGTTGCCGGCAAGGACGTCGAAGCGGCGATCCAGCGTCTCGCCCAGATGGCCCGTGCCGCCGGCATTCACCTGATGATGGCGACGCAGCGTCCGTCGGTCGATGTCATCACCGGTACCATCAAGGCCAACTTCCCGTCGCGTATCTCGTTCCAGGTAACCTCCAAGATCGACAGCCGCACCATCCTTGGCGAACAGGGTGCCGAACAGCTGCTGGGTCAGGGCGACATGCTGTATATGGCCGGCGGTGGCCGCATTTCCCGCGTGCACGGTCCGTTCGTTTCCGACGAAGAGGTCGAACGCGTGGTCGCACACCTCAAATCACAGGCTGCCCCCGAATACATCGAAGCCGTCACCGAAGAAACAGGTGATGCAGCGTTTGGTGAACCCGGCGGCGGCAATGAAGAGTATGACGAGCATTACGACCAGGCCGTGGCGCTGGTCGCCCGCGAAGGCAAGGCCTCGACCAGCTTTATCCAGCGTCATTTCCAGATCGGCTACAACCGCGCCGCGCGGATCGTCGAGACCATGGAACGCGAAGGGGTGGTCAGCGCCGCCAACCGCGTCGGCCGCCGAGAAGTGTTGATCGGCGATCATTCGTCGTAATCATAGTTTCGATCCTTCCTTGGTTTATCAACCAGGTTCCGTCATCCCCAGCTGCTGATATCCGGCCTTTGTTCCGAAGGCGTAAAAGCCTATTGCCTTTTAATCACGCACTATTGTCTTCCCTGATCACTGTATGAATTGGCAGAATATCGGCAGATATTATGTGGTGGTTATGATGGAAGCCATTGAGAACGCCGCTTTCATATCCCTTGGTCGGGCTTCCGGTTTTGCCGGATTGTTCATTTTCACACTGATGGTCGGGCTGAGCTTTGATCCGCCGGTCGCTACCCGCGTCGGCGGCCTGCTCGGCATCGGGGTTTGGCTGATCCTGATGCTTTACGGCTGGCGCGCCACATCCAGACCCTATAAGCGCACCGAAGCCTGGATGATCCTGCCGAAAGATCTGCGCCCGCCCGCCGTCGTTGCACAGCGCATGATCGGCCGCGCCCTGCACGATACCGCCTTCTGGTTCGCCAGACGGGTGGCCATCGTTTCCGGTTTTCTGCTGGTTTCGTCGGTTGTGCTTAATTTCCACTGAAGCCGCCCAGGGCATGGCACGGTAATCGCCTTTACCTTGCCACATTAAGACCCTAGAAACGCGTCATGAGAAACACGCTTGCGGCCTTCATCCTGAGCTTTGCCCTGCTGGGCGGCAGTCATGCCCCCGCTGCGGCCAATGCCATCAAGATCACCCCGGACATTACCGACGTTCTCGGCCAGGCCGAACGCTATCTCGACAACATCAAAACCCTGCAGGCGGATTTTCTGCAAATCTCGTCAACCGGCGAGACTGCGACCGGTAAATTTCTGCTGTCGCGCCCGAATAACCTGCGCATCGACTATGCTCCGCCGACTCCCATCGTCATCATCGCCAATGGCGAGTTCCTGAGTTACATCGATACCGAACTGAAACAGGTCAATCATATCGCGCTTGAAGACACGCCGGCGGCGTTTCTGTTGCGGGATAAGTTTTCCTTCACCGACGGCAAATTGACCGTGACCGGGTTTGAGCGTGCCGCCAATGCGATCCGTATCAGTCTTGTCAAAACCAGGGACCCGCTGGCCGGGCAACTGACGCTGGTGTTTACCGACAAACCGATGGTGTTGCGGAAATGGGTGATCACCGATGCGCAGGGCACCGTCATCGATTTTAGCCTGATCAATCCGAAATTCGACTTTCCGGTCCCGGATACCGATTTTTTGAAGAATTTGCCGAATTTCGACCTCGGCAAATAATTCTGCCCGCGGGCACTTTAAAAACATTCTAATTTTCTTATATCAATCTTACGGGCGCGTCCACCCCCCTGTCGCGCGCCCTTGAACAGCCAAGCTGTTCACGACCTCCGGCCATCCTGCCCCGTCATGCCGGAAACGGCATAGAGTGCACAAATGCCTGCGAGGTCGCCCAGCGCCCGGCCAGTCTTCCCCCCCCTGGGACATCTGCGCCGGGCGTTGTGCTTTTTCGATTTAATTTTTTGGGATAAGCCATTGAATAATCAGGGGATAAGCTTGTAGCCGCCGGCTTCGGTCACGAGCAGCTTGGCAACCGACGGATCTTCCTCGATTTTCTGGCGCAGCCGGTAAACGTGCGTTTCCAGGGTATGCGTGGTGACGGCGGCATTATAGCCCCACACTTCATCCAGCAGTTTTTCCCGGGCCACCGGCTTGTCGCCGGCACGATAGAGATATTTGAGGATCGCCGTTTCCTTGTCGGTCAGCCGCACCTTGCGCTGGTCAGAATCGCGGATCAGCAGCTTGTTGGCCGGCTGGAATGTATACGGACCCACCGAGAAAACCGCATCATCACTGCGTTCATGCTGGCGGATATGCGCCCGTAGACGCGCCAGCAAAACCCCCAGCTTGAACGGCTTGGTCACATAATCATTGGCCCCGGCATCAAGGCCAAGAATGGTATCAGCATCGGTATCGGCACCGGTCAGCATGATGATCGGCGCCCTGACACCGCCCCGGCGCATCAGGCGGCAGACTTCGCGCCCGTCCATATCGGGCAAGCCGACATCCAGCAGAATGATATCATATATGTTATCTTGAGTGATGCTCAGACCCTGCGCAGCACTCAGCGCCGTCTCGACATGGAATTCCTCGTGCAGTTTCAGCTGCTCGCTGAGCATCTCCACCAAATCCTCATCATCATCGACGATCAAGATTCGTTTGCCGTTACTCATACAGGTTTCCTTTCCGCCGCCACCGCTTTGTGAACATGACATGCCGTATCTGTTCGATTTTTTCTTAACATGCCTTATATATGAAGCGGCAAGATGCGGAAAGATGCTAGGTTATTCGAATGAACGACGGAAAATCCAAGGGCCCGGAGATTTATGAGGTTTCAGCCGCCCGTGCGCCCCTGACCGTGCTGTCGGTGGAGCGTGCAATGGGCGAATTGCGCCGTGGCCGCCCGGTTGTGGTGCGTGGCGGTGGCGGCCATGCGGTGCTGACACTGGCCGCCGAAGCCATGAGTACTGAAAATCTCAAGCTCATCCAGGACATCTCGGGCACGATTCCGTCGCTGGCCATTACAGCCCGCCGGGCTGCGGTACTCGGTCTCGCCGACAGTGCCGGCAAAATCGCCATCGTTTCCGGACTGGGCGGACTTGGTGCCGACGAAATCAGCGCCCTTGCCAATCCGCTGGTGCAGGCCGGTGTGACGCCGGCATTGCGCGAAAAACTTACCGTCACAGTGCGTGAAAATCCGGGCCATGACTGCGCCGCCGCAGCTGTTGCGCTGTCTAAAATCGCCCGGTTGCTGCCGGCCGCCGTTACTGCGACCCTTGATGACATTGACGACGTTGTCGCCTGGGCCAACCGTCATGATTTTCTGACCGTCGATACCGGCGATATCTTTCAGTTTGAAACCGCCGCCGTACGCAACCTCAAGCGGATCGCCGAAGCGCGCGTGCCGATCAGCGACGCCCATGAAACCCGGATCGTTGCGTTTCGTCCGGCAGACGGCGGGCGCGAGCATCTGGCCATCGTCGTCGGCAAGCCAGATCCCGATGCCCCGGTTCTGGTGCGGCTGCATTCAGAATGTTTTACCGGTGATCTGCTGGGCAGTCTGCGCTGCGATTGCGGCGACCAGTTGCAGGGCGCTCTGGCCGAAATCAAGAAAGCCGGTGCCGGCGTTTTGCTGTATCTGGCCCAGGAAGGCCGTGGCATCGGTCTGATCAACAAGCTTCGCGCCTATGAACTGCAGGATCTCGGCTTCGATACCATGGATGCCAACGAGCAGCTTGGTTTCGATGCGGATGAGCGGGTCTATATGCCGGCAGCCAGAATGCTCAAGTTGCTGGGCTACCAGAAAGTCCGCCTGCTGACCAACAACCCCGACAAGCTGACAGCGCTCGGTCGATACGGCGTCGAAGTCGTCGAGCGGGTGGCGCACACATTTCCGGCCAATCAGCACAACGAGTTTTATCTGCAAACCAAAGCCGTGCGTTCGGGTCATCAGTTCTGACAACGATATTGCCCCGGCAGTTCTTGCCCGGGTCCCGACACGACCCCCTGATAATTAATCAAGCTCTTGATTATCAAAGGTTATTTTCTGGCATAGACCTTGCTCTTATTGAAGCGGGACAATCGGGCTGGAGAGCAGGGAATGCTGTCTGTGGAAAATCAAACATCATGGATGCCGTCAAGGATCGGCGGTGCACAGTTTGCGGCGCAGGAACTCGCCCTCGACGCGCCCAAAGAGGCGCCGCCGAAAAAGGAATTCAGCCTGTTCGGTGAAGACGGTTTCACCTTTGCCGATCTGATTGATGTCGTTAATCCGCTGCAGCACATTCCCCTCATTTCAACATTCTACCGAGAAGCCTCCGGCGATCAGATTGCGCCGGGCCCCAGGGTTCTGGGTTCAACACTGTTTTTCGGACCGATCGGATTTGCCGGCGCCATGGCCAACGTCATGGTCGAAGAGAGCACCGGCAAGGATATCGGCGAACACATGGCTTCATGGATTACGTCGGAACCGGCAACGGCAACGGCAGATGCCTCGGCCGCGGATATTGCTTATACGCCAGCATTTACACAGGATTCGGGTCAGCAAGACCCGATAATCTGACCCGGCGATCCCATTATCGCCTGGGCGCGCAACGAAATTGACTGGGCCCGGCAGAATGCGCAGGTCAAAAAACCGGATAGCAGGGCTGATACCAAAGCCTCCACACCTGCCGTTGCAGGGGACCTGTCGGTTCCGGATGCCTCCCGCTGGGTGCGTCAGCAGCTACCGATACAGCCCGGCCCGATCGATCTTGCCCAGTCGGTGGAGCTCAATTCCGATTTACGTTCAGCCGCCTGGGCCTATGAATCTGCCGCCAATCTGAGAAGCTGAGTCTTCTTTCCGGACTTTACGCTTTTGCCCGCACATGCTGATCTATCCGCATGCACATAAAAGTATATGCCAATAATATCCTTGAGTTTCAGGCCCGGCACTTCCGTTGCGCGCTCGGACGAAGCGGTGTCAGTGAGGACAAGCACGAAGGCGACGGCGCGACACCGATCGGCGTATTTGCGCTGAAGCGTTTGTTGGTAAGAACCGACCGCATCGCCAGTGTCAGCAGCATGCTTCTGACTCAGGCGATCTCGCCGGATGATGGCTGGTGTGACGATCCGGCACATACGCAATACAACAGGCTAGTGAAGTTGCCTTTCGACGCCAGCCACGAACAGCTATGGCGCGATGACGCGGTCTACGATCTGGTTATCGAAATCAGTCACAACGATGATCCGCCGGTGCCGGGCGCCGGCAGTGCGGTGTTCATTCATGTTGCGCAAGCGGATTATGCGCCGACTGCAGGCTGCGTGGCGTTGGCTAGGGATGATCTTTTGCAGCTGTTGCCGCACTGGTCGAACGACACATTCATCGAAATTACAGACAGCGAATACACGCCCTGAAGCGGCTCACTGTTCCGGGCGATGCCCGAAAATCGCCGTGCCGACGCGGACATGCGTTGCACCGAAGGTGATGGCGGTCTGGTAATCCGCGCTCATCCCCATGCTTTTAACGGCCAGGCCGTTACGTTCAGCGATTTTGGCCAATAACGCAAAATGCAGGGCCGGCTCTTCATCAACCGGAGGGATACACATAAGACCCTGAATATCGAGGCCAAGTTCTGTACGGCACGTCTTCACGAAGGCGTCGACTTCAGCGGGCGGCACCCCGGCTTTTTGCGGCTCTTCGCCCGTATTGACCTGCACATAGCAGGGCAACTGCCGTCCACAGCGTTCAAATTCCGTGGCCAGCGCCCTGGCGATCTTCATCCGGTCAACGGTTTCGATAACATCGAAGGTCGCGACCGCTTCCTTCACCTTGTTGGATTGCAATGGGCCGATCAGGTGCAGGGCAATGCCAGTGTAGCTGTCGCGCAAGGCCGGCCATTTGCCTGCCGCTTCCTGAACCCGGTTTTCGCCGAACAGCCGGTGCCCGGCTTCCAGCACCGGGATAATGCTCGGCGCATCGTGAAACTTGGAAACCGCAACGAGATTGACGGTTTTCGGGTTGCGGCCGCTGGCTTCGGCGGCTTTCCGGATGTCTGCCTGAACCATGGCAAGATTGCTTGCGGGATCACTCATCTGAGTCATAGTAACTCTATGCCTATTTCAATGCAGCGGACGTTAGCAACATCAGGACGGCGAGACAATCGCCACCACGATATTCTGCCAACCTGGTTCCTGATGACCGATCTGGACCGGCTTGCCGATCCGTCACAGATCGTTGCGCAGCTGCCCAGCCACAGCGCCGTCATTGTCCGCGACCGAGATCCGGCAATGGCCGAGCGGACTGCCTCGTCACTATTACCGCTCTGCCGGTCGCTTGGTGTTCTGGTCCTGATATCGTGCCAAAGACCCCCGTTACACCTGCATTGTGACGGCCTGCATATACCGGAATCGGCGATATCCAACTGGCGATTGACTGATCTGCAGCGGCTGCGTCCGGTTTTGCTAACAACCTCGGCGCACAGCCTCAGAGCCATTCATCGCTGCCAACGCCTGGGAATTGATGCGGTTATTGTGTCGCCAGTGTTTGCAACGAAAAGCCACCCCGGCGCACAGTCACTGGGCCTTATGCGATTTGCCGGCATGATCCGCCGCAGCACTTTGCCTGTTGTCGCACTTGGTGGTGTTCGGGGGACGGATACCATCCGTATTTTCAGCAGTGGAGCCGATGGGATCGCCGGCATCAGCCTTTTTTCCGGGCCCCTCGTAACCTCGTGAAGCCAATTGACAGATATTCCAAAGATCTCGTCAAAGTCTGGTAGATTCCAAGGAATTGGTGTATTAGGAACCTCGCTGGGCAGAGTGCATGATGTATGATCCCAGCCCCAAGGTATAGTGCGTGGACGAAGGACTGGATTGAATGGCCTCTACTTTCTTGACGATGATCCGAACGGGATTGGTTCTCGTCGCTTTCACCATCCTTGTCAGCGGCTGCGCCTATACGCCGAAAGACCCGAGAACCGACGACAAGAATGACAACGAATACACCGATTACTCGAAACGCAAAACGGTGTTTGGCGGTGGTGGTTTCAACCTGTTCGGCACTGACTCCACCCAGGATAGCGGCGGTTCACTCGGCGTTAACAGCTTCCTGTGGCGCGCTTCGCTTGAAACGATTTCATTCATGCCAATCAATACGGCTGATGCCTTCGGTGGCGTCATCATCACCGACTGGTACAGCCCGCCTGAATCACCCAGTGAACGCTTCAAGCTCAATGTTTATATTCTTGGCCGCACGCTCCGGGCCGACGGGATAAAGGTTTCGGTGTTCCGTCAGCTGAAAGACCGCGAAGGTGTCTGGGCGGACGCGACAGTACCGAACGGCACCGCGCCAAAGGTTGAGGATTCAATCCTGACCAAAGCGCGTATTCTCCGCCACCAAACGCTAACAGCAAAGTGATTGCGGGCCGCAAGGCCGCACTTGATGCAGATGTCTGCGGCCTTCCTAGGGGTCGCTCCCAAAACTTGTGAGAACTGTCTGAATGTCTCGATATAACGTCAAGGAAACAGAACAAAAGTGGCAGACCCATTGGGCCGAGCAGCACAGCTTTGATGTCGAGGAGGATGCCTCCAAACCGAAGTATTATGTCCTCGAGATGTTTCCCTACCCCTCCGGACGGATTCATATGGGGCATGTCCGCAATTATACATTAGGCGATCTGGTTGCCCGGTTCCGTCGCGCACAAGGCTATAACGTGCTGCATCCGATGGGTTGGGATGCGTTTGGTCTGCCGGCCGAGAACGCTGCCAAGGAACACAACGTCCATCCTGCGGCGTGGACCCACGAAAATATCAAGACCATGCGGACACAGCTTAAATCGATGGGGCTGTCCTATGACTGGCGGCGCGAAATCGCCACCTGTGATCCCGATTATTACCGCCACGAACAAAAAATGTTCCTCGACTTTCTTGAGGCCGGTCTGGTTTACAGGAAGGAATCCTGGGTCAACTGGGATCCTGTTGAAAACACCGTGTTGGCCAATGAACAGGTTATCGACGGCAAGGGCTGGCGTTCCGGCGCGGAAGTTGAAAAACGCAAACTCGCCCAGTGGTTTTTGAAGATCACCGCTTATGCTGATGATCTTCTGAGCGCCATTGAAGACCTTGATCGCTGGCCCGAACGGGTCCGTATCATGCAACATAACTGGATCGGGCGTTCCGAAGGTGCGCATCTTGCGTTCAGCGTCATCGGTCGTGACGCCCCGCTTGAAGTTTATACAACCAGACCGGATACGATTTTCGGTGCATCTTTTCTGGCCGTCTCGGCAAACCATCCACTGGCCGCCGAGCTGGCTCAGAACAATCCGGCATTGACGGAGTTCATCGCCGCCTGCAATCGCATGGCAACCTCTGAAGCCGCCATCGAGACTGCCGAAAAGCTCGGCTTTGATACCGGGATCACGTGTGCTCATCCGGTCATCGAAGGTGCCACGTTGCCTGTATACGTCGCCAATTTCGTACTCATGGATTACGGCACGGGTGCGATTTTCGGCTGCCCTGCGCACGATCAGCGCGATCTCGATTTTGCCCGAAAGTACGACCTGCCGGTGATCCCCGTGGTCTGCCCGGAAGCGGAAACCGCCGAAACCTTCAGTGTCGCCAACGAAGCCTACGTCGGTGAAGGCCGCATGATCAATTCGGGTTTCCTTGATGGTCTTGGTGTCGATGAAGCCAAAACCCGCATCATCGATTATTTTGAGAAACGTGGAGTTGGTGAAAAGCGTGTCAATTTCCGCCTGCGTGACTGGGGTGTTTCACGTCAACGTTATTGGGGCTGCCCGATCCCTGTTGTGCATTGCCCGTCGTGCGGCATTGTTCCTGTCAACGAATTGCCGGTCGTATTGCCGGAAGATATCGACATCAATGTTGCCGGCAATCCGCTCGATAAACATCCGACATGGAAGCACGTCGATTGTCCGAAATGCGGTGGTCCGGCCGAACGTGAAACGGATACCTTCGATACGTTTTTTGAATCGTCATGGTATTTTGCCCGCTTTACGTCACCGGTTGATGATCAGGCCTTTACACAAAAAGCCGCCGACTACTGGCTGCCGGTCGATCAGTACATCGGTGGTATTGAGCATGCCGTCTTGCATCTTCTGTATTCCAGATTCTTCACGCGGGCCCTTAAACAATGCGGCTATCTCGATATTGAAGAACCGTTCGCGGGCCTGCAGACACAGGGCATGATCTGTCATGAGACCTACAAGAACAGTGCCGGTAAATGGCTGTTTCCAACGGACGTGATTACCAATGATGCCGGCGAATTGAGTGATCAGTCCGGCGGCAAGGTGACACGCGGTCGCTCTGAAAAGATGAGCAAGTCGAAACGCAATGTCATTGATCCCGAAGAAATCATTCAAACCTATGGTGCCGATACGGCACGACTGTTCATGCTTTCTGACAGTCCGCCGGAACGTGATCTCGACTGGACCGATTCAGGCATCGAAGGTGCCTGGCGTTATGTCAATCGCTTGTGGCGTCTGATTTCAGAGCCGTCGTTCAACCCTTCACCGATTGGAACACCTCGTCCCGATACCATCGATGGCAATGCAGCCGAGGTTGAACGGCTGACGCATAAAACCATCGTCGCCGTAACAGATGATCTTGAAAAATTCCATTTCAACAAAGCCGTGGCCCGTATTCGCGAACTCAGCAATGCTGTTGAATCCTTGAAAGCGGATGATCAAGGTTCGGCATGGGTCCTTCGATATGCTTCTGAAGTTATCACTATCCTGATCGGACCTTTAATGCCGCACCTTGCGGAAGAGATGTGGCAGCAACTCGGCCATAGCGTCCTGATTGCAGAAACATCGTGGCCGGTTGCCGATCCTGCAAAGCTGCTCGAAGATACCGTAACGATTGCCGTACAGATCAACGGCAAATTGCGGGGGACTCTGGATGTCGCCAAGGATGCCGATAAGGAAGTCGTGGAACAATCCGCACTTATGTTAGAGAATGTTCGCAGTTTCATCGGGGACAAGGAAGTTCGGAAAATAATCGTCGTTCCGAATAAAATCGTCAATGTCGTCATTTAAACGCACTAAGCTCATTCTGCTGGCCGGCCTCATTCTCAGCGGTTGTGGCTTTCGCCCCCTTTATGCGCCGCCGCTGGAAGATCAGAGCGGCAAAAGCGTTTACGCGTTTGATCTTCTAAAACAAATCGCTATCGACAATATTCCTGATCGAGAAGGGCAATATTTGCGCAATCAGCTGATCCAGCTTATGCAACCTTCAGGTCGCGGCGCAGAAACAAAGTATGTCCTCAAAGTTATTCTGCGTGAAACAAAGCGAGATCTGGCCGTCAAACGCAGCGCCATCGCGACACGGGCCAACCTTCAAATCGCGGGAGAGTTTCTGCTGAGTCCCGTCGACAGTGCAGGAACAATCGAAAGCGGAACAGTTTTTACATCAAGCGGCTATAACATTTACCAATCAGAGTTTCAGACTCTAATGGCGGAGAAAGGGGCCCGTGAACGGGCACTCGACGATCTTGCCCAGCAGATGCGGATTCGCCTGGCTGCCGTACTGATCAGCAGCGAAGCTAAAACCGCAAAACCATGAAACTGGCCGGCGCAAAAGCCGATTCGTTTGTCCGCGCTCCCGATGAGAAAAGTCGTGCCATCTTGCTATCCGGTCCGGACGGGGGCCTGATCCGTGAACGGGGCAAGCTGCTTGTTCACCACTTCGCGGATGACAACGATCCTTTTGCAATCACTGAACTGAGCGGCGATGCCTTGCGCAAGGACGGCGCACTCTTATCAGATTCCACAAACGCCATGTCACTGATGGGCGGTGCCGCCGTTACCAACATACGTGATGTCACAGATTCCGCGGCACCGATTGTCGAAGACTGGTTGAATGCCGGTGCCGGTGCCAAGCCGGCCATTTTTGAAGCATCAGAACTGGCCGCCCGCTCCAAGCTCCGGCTGCTTTTCGAGGCCCGGAAGGATGCCGTCGCCATCGGCTGTTATCCTGATGAAGGCAAGGATCTCAGCGCCATTGTGCGCGAGCATCTTTCACAAGCCGGTATCTCTATTGCCGCGGATGCTTTTCCCGTTCTGTTAAACAGATTAGGCACCGACCGTCTCGCTGTACGACAGGAACTTGAT
>JANRAT010000013.1 GCA_030727885.1 Rhodospirillales bacterium
TATTCTGCCTGCTGACTGCTGATCAATGGCGAAACCTCAAATAAAACCAGATCGTCCCATTCTGCCATCCACTTCTTCAGCAATTCCGGGGAATCCGTCGACATTAGTTGATAGGATCGCTTCATGCCTTCAGTTACCCAGCTATCCACGTACACCAACCCCTCTGGCAGCATGCGTCCCTTTTCATGGAATCGGCGATAAACTGGCTCGGCACCATCACGGAAGATTTCAATGACCATATAAAGCATGATTCAGTCCTCAGGATGGAACCAATCATATATTTTTTTGGCAATGGCCCGGTTGATGCCTTCAACCGTTTCAAGGTCCTTGATACCTGCCGTGGCTACCGATTGAGCAGCGCCAAAATGATGCAGCAGCGCTTTTTTGCGTTTTGCCCCGATACCAGGCACTTCATCCAGAATAGACCGGGTGATCTGCTTGCCGCGTTTGGCCCTGTGCGTGCCTATAGCAAATCGGTGCGCCTCGTCCCGGATCCGCTGCAGGAAATAAAGCACCGGGTCCTTATGGCCGAGATTAATTGCCTCGGCCTTGCCCGGTAGGAATATCTTTTCGCGTCCGGCATTACGATCCGGCCCCTTGGCAATTGCGGCCAGAGCCAGATCTTCAATACCCAACTGTTCGAAAACACCCAACGCCGCCGACAACTGACCTTTACCCCCGTCCACCAGTACGAGATCCGGCCATTGCCCCTTCGTCCGGTCCGGATCTTCCTTGATGGGCCGAGAAAATCTGCGTTCAAGAACTTCCCGCATCATATCGTAATCATCGCCCGCCGACGCCGCATCGGTGCCAGCTCGACGTATGTTGAATTTACGGTAGGCGCTCTTCATGAACCCTTCACTTCCGACGACAATCATCGCACCAATCGCATTGGTACCCGATACATGAGAATTGTCATAAACCTCAATGCGTTCCGGCAATCCATCAAGCGACAAGGCATCGGCAAGACCTTCAAGCAGCTTCCGCTGAGATGCACTTTCCGACATCCGGCGGGCCAACGCATCGCGAGCATTGTCCACGGCGTTGTCGATCACTCGCTTTTTTTCGCCCCGGGTCGGCATGCGGATTTCAACTTTGTGCCCGCCACGCACTTTGAGTGCCTCTTCTACGAGATCGTGATTGGGCAGCTTATGAGATGTCAGAATCAGACGCGCCGGCAAAGTACGGGCATAAAACTGCCCAACAAATGCTTCGATAATCTCTTCTGCCGTATCCTCCTTGGCGTGAGACGGGAAATACGCCCTGTTGCCGTAACTCCTTGACCCACGATAGAAGAACACCTCTACACAGGTCTGTCCGCTGTTGTGATACAGAGCGATCACATCGGCTTCATCAAGTCCAGCGCTCAAGGCTTCATGTTTTGACTGTACCCGCGACAGCGCCTGGATGCGGTCGCGATATTGCGCAGCCATTTCGAATTCCAGAGCATCGGAAGACGCCTGCATATTCTCAGCCAGTTTTCTTTGAATCTTCTGACTGTCTCCAGTCAGGAATTCACGGGCTTCGCTGACGAGATTATCGTATGCGTCTTTCGATATCCGTTGCACACAGGGACCGCAACACCGCTTGATCTGATAGAGAAGGCATGGCCGCGTTCGATTGGCAAAAACAGCATCTGAGCAGGTCCTGAGCAAAAAAGCGCGTTGCAGAAGGGCCAAGGTATCATTGACGGCCCAAACCGATGCGAACGGGCCGAAATATTGTCCTGACCTGGATCGCGCCCCCCGATATTTGACGATTTGCGGGTAGTCGTGGTCGCCGGTAATGAGAATCATCGGGAACGACTTATCATCCCTGAGCAGGATATTGTAGCGTGGCGCATAGCGCTTGATCAGATCGGATTCCAATAAAAGCGCTTCGGCTTCGGTCTCCGTTTTGACAATTTCCAGCTTAACCGTTTGTGCAATCATCCGCCGGATGCGCAGAGATTGACGCTCAGGCTTGGTATAACTTGTGACACGCTTGCGAATATTCTTTGCTTTGCCGACGTACAGCACATCGCCTTCGTCGTTGAGCATCCGATAGACACCCGGCGATGTCGGCAATCCAGGCAAGCGGACCTTGATGGCATCAGCGCCTTTATTATGAGAGGCGTTCTCCGCCAGCTCCACCACATCGTCGTTTATCGGTTGCTTTTGCATACCCGTTTTTCATTGAAATGCACTGACACGTCAACCGGTCGCATGCGTCCGGCAGAGATTTGAGATTAACCATAAACCTATCCACCATTTCTGTGGATAACCATGTTGAAAAGAGTCAGTTCGGACAAAATTTGTTAAGATTTAGTGGGGCTTAAGCATCATGCCTAATAAATGTGCATTTTACTAAGTGACTATAATTGCTATAAATTTTAGTAAATTATGAGCCGCAGCAATTTGCCCTTAATAAAGGCGTCACATCAACGCAGCAATTGCCAATATGTGCAAAAGGTTAAGCAGTTCAATGCCTGTTAAACCTATTAGAGACAACTATTTGCTGATTTATTAACTATTTATACTTGGTGATTAAAACGTTCAATTTCCACACCAACACTTTGCGCATTCTCGAATATATCGAGCTTTTCGACGCGGACCCGTGCTGATCGAACTCTGACGTCTTCCAGGCACATCTCGGCTATTTTCTCGGCCATTGTTTCAACCAGGCCGACATGTCCGAGATCAAAGATTTTCTGCACACCGGTTACAAGGTGTTCATAATCAACAACATTGGCCAGATTATCATCCAAACCGCCCTCACCCTCGCGAACGGCCAAATCAAGATTGATTCGAACCCGTTGCTGGCGATCAATCTCGTGAGAATGCACCCCGATCAGCGCCAACAGGACAAGGTCGCGGACAAAGACATGGCGGATTCGCTGACGCGCATCGGCAATCTTAAGCGGTTCCAGTAGCTCATTCGGCTTTGTCGTCACATCGCTCTCCGGTCGTTCTGAATGCAATTGCGGCACAGTCAGAAATTCTTATCATTCCTTTGGAGCCGCTTGGGGTAACTCATAAGCCCAGTTAAGATGTTGCCCCGCATCGACTGCGATGATCTGCCCGGTCACCGCCTGAGCGTCAAGTAAAAACGCCACAGCAGCCGCCACTTCTTCGGGTTGAACGACACGTTCCAGCGGCGTCTGAAGGGCTTGTTGTGCAAAGTCTTCGGCACTTTGACGGCTGCTCGGAAGTACCGGCCCCGGCCCCACAGCATTGACCCGGACTCTGGGTGCCATCGCCCGTGCAAGCACCTGAGTTTGATCCCAAAGCGCCATCTTGCTGAGCGTATAACTGAGAAAATGTCGTGAAGGGTTAAGTACACGTTGATCTGCTATATTGACGATAGCACCGTTATGATCAGCAGGTAATTGCCGAAGGAGTTCCATCGCCAAAACAAAGGGGGCACGCATATGGACCGCCATATGCAAATCCCACAACGCCCGGCGTTCAGTGTCGACATCATCACGGACAAAAACCGAAGCATTGTTGACCAGTGCATTCAGTCCACCAAGAGCATCAGCAGCCTCACCAGCCATTGCCCGAACGGCATCCTCATCCTGAAGATCAGCTTGCACAACAATGGCTATACGGCCCATAGCACGGACGACTTTCGCTACGACTTCCGCTTCGTCTCTCGAGTCATTGCAGTGTATCGCAATATCCCAACCGTTACGGGCCAACAGCTCGACGATGGCTCTGCCGATCCGTTTGCCGCCACCCGTAACCAGCACATGTCGCATTGGTTTGCCGATCAGATCGCCGCCATAAGGCGCTCGACACCATAAGCCTGAGCGCCGACGTACCCGATGTAGAGAATGAAATAGATTGTGGCATACGTCCTGTTCAAGGTCATCCAGCCCAACAGAACCGGCATGAGCATCGCTGTTGCCACCACCATAACCCATATGTCGAAATTAAGAACCTGTGGCGGAACAGGTATGGCCGCAACCATAGACACGACACCACCGACTAATAGCATATTGAAAATATTGGACCCAATGACATTGCCGATCGCGACATCCGGATGCCCGCGATAAGCGGCAACCACAGAAGCTGCGAGTTCCGGCAATGATGTTCCGAAAGCGAACAGAGTCAGGCCGATGACCTCTTCAGAAACGCCATATGAACGTGCAATCTCGGAGCCACCGGTCACCAGAATATCCGCACCGAAAGCCAGACCGAGAATACCCACAATGGTCATGCCAATTGCTATAGGCACACTTTTCGGAACGCCCTTTTCCAGTTCTTCGAGTTCTTCCTGGTGTTCTTTTAAAACCTCAGGGTCAGCGGTTTCGCGAAAATATGAAAAGGCGAGGAACGCACAAAAAACTAACAGGAACACAATGCCGGCAATGAGATTCAGTTCACCATCGAGGCAGAACCCGGAAAAGAGAAGCGTTCCGCCTGCAAGAAGCAGGATGTCGCGTTTCATGGCATCGGGTTTGACCAGAATTGGTGTGATCAGGCATGAAGCCCCCAATATCAACCAAACATTGGCAATGTTGGAGCCAACGATATTTCCGATTGCAAGCCCGGAAGAACCATTCAGTGCTGCCTGAAGGCTGACCATGAGTTCAGGCGCCGATGTCCCGAATGCGACAACGGTCATCCCGATTACCATGGCCGAAATACCCATTTTATCGGCAATGACAACCGCACCGCGCACCATCGCTTCAGCAGCAACGATAAGAATTACAAAGCCACCGAAGACCTGCAGATACATAATCATTTATTCAAACCCCTTGGCGAGCCCAGCGCTCGGAAACAGGCTGGAACGCATTAACAATAGCCTCGTAAACACCACGTTTAAAGGGCACAATCATGCTCGGAATGCTATTTAACGGGACCCAGTCCCATTGTTTGAATTCAGGCTTACCATGCATTCCAAGGTCGATCTCATCGACATCACCCGTAAAGCCATAGGCAAACCATTTTTGCGCCTGACCTTTATGTTTTTTGAACCGTTTTCCCAGGATCTCCGGTGGGAAATCGTAAGTGATCCATTCGTCTATAGCCGACAGCAATGTAACTGATCGAATGCCGGTTTCTTCAAATAGTTCTCGCCGTGCAGCCTGCTCGGGGTCTTCTCTCTGATCCAATCCCCCCTGCGGCAGTTGCCATGCAAAATCCTTTGTGGGGTCCATCTCTATTCGACAGCCAACAAATACAAGGCCTTCAGTATTGAATACGGCTGCACCAGCACAAGGACGATAACCAGCAGGCGCTCCCGGATGACCGGTCATTCCATGTGACTCCAGATTATTGTGTTGCTACGGGAATTGTTGCGATAGCTGAGACCGGCACCAAGACGACACCTTTATCCTTCAAGGTCTCCGCCCAGTCGAGAATGCTCTTGATCGTCACAGGGTAAGCCCGGGCCGTTGCCATAACACTGCCACGATCCTTGGCGATACTTTCAATTCGATCAAGATTGGTGCGAATTTGCTGAATGCTCGGAATGTCATCGATGTACATTTCGCTTTCACCGTATACTAACTTCAGCTCCTTCGAGATCGTCAATGCGTCGTTACGAGTCCGATTGCCACCAATGACAAACATTACACCCCGGTCTCCAAAGGTCTTGAAAAGCTTGCGCATCTGCACTTCCGCCTTCATGAAGCGCGACCCCATAAATGAGACCAGACCAACATATCCGCCAGCGCTGGCCATCACCGTATCAAGGCGGCGTTGATTTTCCGCAAGTTGAATGCGTGTATCCAATGCTCGAGGCCCGGCATCCTCAAGGGGAAAATCTTCGCTTTCCATCGGCAGAGACACAAAAACTTCATGGCCGGCAAGTCTGGAACGGAAAACCCAATCGTTCAGATCGCGGGCATATGGATTCAATACCATGCTCACAGCTGGTGGCAGTTTGTTGATCGCCCCCAGAGAGGCCTGACGGCTGAGACCAACCCCCTCGATCATCAGGGCTATTTTCGGCCCGGTAATGCCTGGGTCGGTTGGACGTGAATAAACCTGCCAAGGAATTGCCCCCTTGCTGCTGATTTTTGGTAATTTGCCAATTCCGTCTTTTTCTTCAATCAGGGCTTTAACTGGCGCACCACTGAGCGCCTGGCTTTGATCTGCCGCTGTCGGCTGATCGGCGATACGACCCATTGCGGAGCTCGCCACGGCCGATACGACCATTCCGCCACCAACAGAATTTGAGCCGCCGAGGGAGCCAGAGTTGTTTAGTGAATTCAGGCTGGTTACAGGGGCTGCGCCTGCTGATTCCTGAGCGAAAGGCGTCGCCGTCTCTGTAGCCTGTCCCGTTCCAACTGGAGTGTTTACAGGGGTATTTCCCTGCGTTGTAACGGATGCAGAGGGTTCCGGTGCGGTTTGTTGTACTCCACCTGCACTGGCTTCAACCATTGTATTTAGGTTAGGTGCACTAAGGCGAGCATTGAGGCTGCCTGGTGGCGCAGGCATAGCCAATTCTACACTGCCAGGGCGCTTTTCATGTGAGGCCGCCTTGTCGGTCGGAGTGTCGGAAAAGAACCACCACCCGGCACCCCCGAGGATACTCAGCAGCAGTACGCCGAATCCAGCTGCGGCAAAGATGATTGCTTTCTTTTTATCGGAAGCCTCATCTTCATATTCGTCGTCATCATCTTCATATTCGTCGTCATCGTCGTCGTCAAAGGGGTTTACTACCGCGTCCCCAACGCCGACCATTTCTTCATCGTCAGCGTGTGCTGTAACCTTTTCGACCGGCGCCTTGCTTTCTCGCACAGCCGAAGCAGAAGCGCTTGAGGTGGATCCAAGGGCTTCATTAAGTTCATCATCCAAGTCATCATCGAGTTCTGCAATCTCGAATTCGTCCTCGTCGATGTCTTCATCTTTTTTCTTGCCGAATAATTTCGGGAGCTTCACGCCGCCCTCCAAGCCCGGCAACGGCTCGCAGCATCAGCGAGCCGTGCCTTTTTCATTCGGATCCGCCGACTAAGGCATCCATTATTTCGCGGCTGCATTCTGGGACAGAATTGCAAGGCCACGGATCAGATCCAGTGCTCGTGACAACTGGTAGTCCTGTGCATCGGTTTCTGATTTGTCGTCACCAGCATCCTTAATGGCTTTTGGCTTATCCTTTGTGGGGTCCTTCGATTTATCTTTAGACGCTTTTTCAGGATCTGCCTGCTCAGCCTTGGCCGGATCTTTTTTCTCGGTATCAAGGGCGCCACGCAAATCCGCTTCACTGCGGCGCGGACGTGAAGACGTGATCTCTTCAAATTTTGCCTGTTTAACCTCGATATCCGGCTCAACACCCTTTGCCTGGATAGAACGCCCGGACGGGGTGTAATAGCGCGCTGTAGTAAGCCGCATAGCACCATTCCCGGCGAGAGGCATAATGGTCTGAACCGAGCCCTTGCCGAATGAACGGGTACCGAGAATGATAGCCCGATGATGGTCCTGCAGTGCGCCGGCGACAATTTCGGACGCTGAAGCAGACCCGCCATTGATCAGAACAACGACCGGCAGACCTGATGCCAGATCGCCCTCGCGTGCATTGAAGCGCTGCGTATCTTCCGGTTTGCGTGACCGGGTCGAAACGATTTCGCCACGATCCAGAAACGCATCTGAAACGGCAATTGCCTGATCGAGAAGACCACCCGGGTTATTGCGCAGATCGAGCACTATACCCTGGAAATCCTTGCCGATCTCATCTCTCATTTTCTTGATTGCGCGTTCAAGTCCCTTGTCGGTCTGTTCATTGAATGAGGTAATCCGGACATAACCGACTTTACCTTCGACATGTGAACGAACCGAGGTGATCTTGATGATGGACCGGGTGATCGTCACATCAAAAGGCTCACGGCCTTCGCGGGCCAGGGTTACGCGTATATCGCTGCCGACCTTGCCGCGCATTTTATCAACGGCTTGCGCCAAGGTCAGCCCCTGTACCGATTCACCATCAAGATGCGTGATAATATCTCCGGCTTCAACGCCGGCCCGGAATGCGGGGGTGTCGTCAATTGGGGAAATGACCTTCACAAATCCGGCTTCCATTGTAACCTGGATGCCAAGCCCACCGAATTCGCCTCGGGTGTTAACCTGCATTTCCTTGTAATTTTTGGCATTGAGATAACTGGAATGCGGATCAAGAGAACTCAGCATGCCGGTGATGGCAGCCTCGATCATCTCTTCTTCACTAGGCGGCTCGACATATTCAGCGCGTACACGCTCGAATACATCACCGAAAAGCGACAGCAGGCGATAAGTTTCTTCGTCATTCTTTTTTGCGTCTACGGCAACCGCAGGGGCGGACCACGCAAAAACGCCAAGCGCCAATGTCATTGCGCCTACCGTGGAAATCATCCGATTTTTCATCCGTTTACCTCATTTTTGCGTGAAGCCAACCAAGGCAGCGGATTAATTGGTTGGCCGTCACGACGTAATTCTACATATAAAACTGGCTGGCCGCTCTCGCTCTGTTCCATGACACCGACAGGCTCTCCGGCCAAAACTGTTTGCCCCTGCTCGACATCGATCCGGGTCATCCCGGCGAGTAGCGTATGATATCCCTCGCCGTGTTCTATGATCAAGAGAAGCCCGTAACCACGGAACTTTCCCGCATAAACTACCGTACCGTCATACGTTGCTGTCACCTGAGCACCAGGTGGAGTCACAATCGTCAATCCTTTGCGTGACAACCCGCTTTCGGTCTTTTCGCCATAATTCCCGTCGATTTTCCCCGTTGCAGGTAACCCGAGCGATCCTTTTGCCTTGCTGAAAGGTCTAAGTGAGGGAACTACACGGCTAGATTTTTCGGCTTTTTTCTCTGGAACAACAGGGGCTTTTCGGCTGCGGGCACGTTCCTGCTCAATGCCTTCCAGCAAGTCACGTAGCGTCTGCGCCTTGCCGGCGAGCTGAGCGATTCGCTGTTCAGCCTCCGACGCCTGACTATCAGCACGTCGTTTCAGTACCTTTTTCCGGGACATCAAGGCGCCCAAGCGACGTCTTTCGCGATCAAGCAACTCGCTTGTTTCCCTGAGTGCCACTTCACGAGCCTCAATTTCATCGCGTGCCTTGCCAAGAAATGTCAGTTCTTCACGTAAAGTGGTCGCCTGCCGGTCAATCTCGCCGACGGCAGAACGCAATAATATCGCAGTCCTAACCATATCGGCCGGTTTCACAGGCTGTGCAATCAGGGCTTCCGGTGGAAATTGGGCGATCCGCTGCATGGCCGCCAGAACGCGGCCGAATTTGGTGCGACCTTCTCGCAAATCATGGGTCTTGTTTTCCCGCAGACGTTCAAGTGCTTGCAGCCGTGTCTGCAGGGCGGCAACCTGAGTTTCGTGCTGCTGTACTGCACTCGCCGCTGAGACGAGTTCGTTTTGCAGACTGGTGATGTCACGGCCCATGATTTCGGCCCGTGCTCGAGCTTCTTCTGCGGCCGCTTTCTCCGCATTCAAGCGCTCTTCAATCTGCTTCAGAGTTTCCGTTGTCGCTGCGGATTTGGATTGCGCTTGCACCGGGCTGGATAGCAGGACACATGCAAATACGACGACGCCTAGCAGCATTGAAAGTCTGCGGCATCTTTCGGAAGTGATGTTACTCGGCTGCTGCGCTTTCAGCAGTATTCTCCTTGATCAGGCAACGCCCGGTCATTTCCGCCGGTTGTGGCAATTCCAGAAGCCTCAGCAAAGTCGGCGCCACATCTGAAAGCCGTCCCTCGGACAACCCGTGCACATAGATCGGTGCATTGACCATTATAAAAGGTACCAGGTTAAGAGTGTGTTGCGTATGAGCACCGCCATCAGGCTCTTGCATTTGCTCGCAATTACCATGATCGGCCGTCACCAGCATGACTCCGCCAGCGTCGATTATTGCTTTTTCCAGTCGGGCCAGCGATGCGTCAATGGTTTCAGCTGCCTTAACGGCGGCTTCGAGAATGCCGGTATGGCCGACCATATCGCCATTGGCGTAATTGACAATTATCAGATCAAAGCTACCGCTGCCGATCGCGGCAACCAATTTGTCGGTCACTTCTGGTGCCGACATTTCAGGCTGCAGATCATAGGTTGCGACTTTTGGCGACGGCACGAGAATGCGTTCTTCACCGGCAAAAACATCCTCACGGCCACCGTTCAGAAAGAATGTGACATGTGCATACTTTTCCGTTTCGGCAATACGCAGTTGCCGCAATCCGGCTTCGGAAACAACCTCACCAAGAATATGAGAAAGCTGGGTTGGCGGAAAAATTGCCGTCATAAAGGCCGCGTGTGCCTTTGAATATTCGACCATGCCGAGGGCAGCGGCAAAGGCAATCTTGCGAGGTCGAATAAACCCATCGAATGCCGGGGCGCACAGGGCTGACATGATTTCCCTTGCCCGGTCGGCTCGGAAATTCGACATCATAACGCCGTCACCATCACGCATACCTTCATACCCGGCAATCGGCGCAGGCAGAATGAACTCATCCGTTTTGCCATCGGCGTAAGCGGCATCGACAACATCAATGGCATTGCCGAAAGGCTCGCCTTTGGACTCCGCCATACAGGCGTAGGATTTCTCTAACCTGTCCCAACGGTTATCACGATCCAGCGCAAAGTAGCGGCCACTGATCGTGGCGATCCGGCAGTTCTTAAAACCGGCAATGTCAGCTTCAAATTTTTCAATGTAGCCTTTGGCGGCCTTGGGTGGCGTATCCCGGCCATCAAGGAAACCATGAACCCGAACCGGGATGCCTTCAGCCGTGATCGCTTTGGCAATGGCGACCATATGATCCTGGTGTGAATGCACCCCTCCCGGGGACAGCAACCCAAGCAAGTGACATGTCCCACCGCTTTTTTTAAGGGCGGAAATAAAGTCTTTCAGGGCCGGTTCGTTTTTCAAGGTGTCGTTGCGCACCGCCAGATCAATCTTCGGCAGTTCCTGCATCACGACACGACCAGCGCCTAGATTCATGTGCCCGACTTCTGAATTGCCCATCTGGCCTTCCGGCAAGCCAACTTCCAGAGCCGACGCACTCAGCCGGGAGTGCGGGTATTTGGCAAGCAGTGCATCCCAGGTTGGGGTTGCGGCTATGGAAATCGCGTTATCGACTGCCGGGGCTCGATCGCCCCAGCCATCAAGGATGCAAAGCATAACGGGTTTTGGTCGGGCCGTATTACTCATCGCGCTCAATACTCGCTCATTTCCTCAACTTCGGCAGTATAACCGATTCAGGCAGGCTTCTATAATATAAGTCGCTACAGGTCGATTGGTAGTTTCAACCGCCATCAGCTGTGAAGCCGGCAGCTTTGATACCCGCCATGGCAGCTTTTTCATCGTTATCCGAGTTGTCACCGGTTATGCCGACAGCACCAACGATTTTGCCGCTGTCATCCTTGATCAGCACACCACCGGGAACCGGCACCAGCGACCCGCCAGCCAGTTCATTCATCGCCTGAATGAAAAACGGTTCGGACTTGGCCCGTTCGAACAATGCACGAGATCCCAGCCCCATCGCCAGTGCACCATTGGCCTTGCCGATCGCAATGGCGGGACGCATGTTCGAGGCCCCATCTTCACGTTCCAGGGCCTTTGTGTTGCCGGCGGCATCAAGCACCACAACGGTAAGCGGCTTCAGTCCGAGTTTACGGCCTTCGGCGCGGGCAGCAGCGACAACTTCACGGGCTTGAT
>JANRAT010000014.1 GCA_030727885.1 Rhodospirillales bacterium
CCTGCGAGATGTGTATAAGAGACAGGCTGAAGCCCGATGCGGTCGTCGAGTTGGAAATTCTGGCCGGTGAAATCGCCGCCCACGATGCCGCCTATTATCAGGACGATGCGCCGCATGTGTCCGATGCCGTGTATGACGCCTTGCGCAAGCGCAACGATGACATTGAAGCGCGCTTCCCCGATCTGGTGCGCGACGACAGTCCGTCTAAGCGGGTCGGAGCCGGGGTCGCACAGGGCTTCGGCAAGGTTCAGCATCGCCCGCCGATGCTGTCGCTCGGCAATGCCTTCAGCGCCGAAGACGTTGTTGAATTCTATGATCGTATCCGGCGTTTCCTGAGCCTCGGCGCGGACGATCCGGTCGAGATCGTCGCCGAACCCAAGATCGACGGCCTGTCCGTGTCGCTCCGTTATGAAGACGGTATATTTGTCAAAGGCGCGACCCGTGGCGATGGTCGTGAGGGCGAGGACGTCACAGACAATCTGCGCACCCTTGAAGACGTGCCGGCCGAAATATCGAATGCGCCGACCGTTCTTGAAGTGCGTGGCGAAATCTATATGTCGAAGGCCGACTTCCAGTCCCTCAACGCCCGTCAGGAACAGGCCGGCGGCAAGCTGTTCGCCAACCCCCGGAATGCCGCCGCCGGCTCGCTGCGCCAGAAAGACGCATCGGTCACTGCGGCCAGACCCCTGAAGCTGTTTGCCTATGCCTGGGGCGATGTCAGCGGCGTCAATGCACAGGGCTATGGCGGTGCAGTCGACTGGGCCGGGCAATGGCAGTTTTATGAGCGGCTCAAGGGCTGGGGTTTTCCCGTCAACCCGTATGCCCGCGTTTGCAAATCCCTGGAAGAAACCCTTGGCCTCTATGAAATGCTGGGCTCGGATCGGGCGACGCTGGATTACGACATCGACGGTGTTGTCTATAAGGTCAACCGGCTCGACTGGCAGGAGCGGCTGGGTTTTGTCAGCCGTGCGCCGCGCTGGGCGATTGCCCACAAGTTTCCGGCCGAGAAAGCCGAAACCATTCTCAACGACATCGTTGTTCAGGTTGGCCGTACCGGCGCTTTGACGCCGGTCGCCGAGCTGGAGCCGATCACCGTCGGCGGTGTCGTGGTCAGACGTGCGACCCTGCACAACGAAGATGAAGTGCTGCAGCGTCTGGACGCCCGCATCGGTGACCGGGTGATCATCCAGCGTGCCGGCGATGTGATCCCGCAGATTGTCGAAGTGTTGAAGGCGAAGCGCCCGGTCGATGCCCGTATCTGGCAGCCGCCGGCAATCTGTCCGTGTCCGCTGAAGACAGAAACCGTGCGTCCGGAAGGCGAGGCGGTGCGTCGTTGTACGGGCGGGCTGGAATGTCCGTATCAGCAGGTGGCAAGGCTGAAGCATTTCGTTTCACGCGATGCGCTCGACATCGAAGGCTTTGGCGCGAGAACGATCGAGGCGTTCTGGGAAGAGGGAATTCTGAAAACCCCGGTCGACATCTTCACCCTTGAAGACCGTGATGGCGAGATCGGTGAAAAGCTGGCCCTGCGCGATGGCTGGGGAGAGACGTCAGCCGGCAATCTGTTTCAGTCTATCCGACAGCGCCGCACCACCGATCTGGCGCGCTTTATCTATGCGCTTGGCATTCGTCAGATCGGCCAGACCACGGCGCGCGATCTTGCCCGTGCTTATGGCGGTATTGATGAATGGGTGCGCCAGATGGCGGCCGCAGCAGAAGACCCGGACGGCGAGGCGCATCGCGAACTGGTCGGCATCGATGGCATCGGTCCTTCGGCGGCTGCGGATATCGTCGCCTTTTTCGGCAATGATAAAAGCCGCGCCGATCTCGATACGCTGGTTCGCATGCTTGATATTGAACCGATTGCTGAAACCGCCAGCAATACACCGGTCAGCGGACTGCTTGTGGTGTTCACCGGTAATCTGGAATCGATGAGTCGTTCCGAGGCAAAAGCCCGCGCTGAAGCGATGGGCGCCAAGGTTGCCGGGTCCGTTTCGCAAAAAACCGACCTCGTTATTGCCGGTCCGGGAGCCGGCTCGAAACGCAAAAAAGCCGAAGAATTGGGCGTTAAAGTAATTTCCGAGACAGATTGGTTGAATTTACTTAACGGTAGCGAAGAGCAATTACAGCTATTATAGGT
>JANRAT010000015.1 GCA_030727885.1 Rhodospirillales bacterium
CAGCACAATCGCCGGCAGCCACATCCGTGACCACAAGGCCCAGATAAACGTGAACACGAACGCCGGCCACGAGAACCCTTCCTTGACGAGGACAAGGTCGCCCATCGGTTCACGGCCATGATCACGCAGATATACCGAGTACAATCGCATCAGCGGGTAACGCCTGAATGGTTAGAGGACACCTTTGGTCGACGGCACTTCGTCAGCCTTGCGGGGATCAATGGCAATGGCATCACGCAGCGAACGCGCCAACCCTTTGTAGCAGGATTCAACAATATGGTGATTGTTTTCACCATACAGGTTTTCGATATGCAACGTGATACCGGCAGCCTGTGCGAACGCCTGAAACCATTCCTTGAACAGTTCCGTGTCCATGTCACCAAGCTTCGGCTTGGTAAAGACAACGCGCCAGATCAGATACGGGCGATTTGAAATATCCAGCGCCACGCGGCTTAATGTTTCGTCCATCGGGATCAGCGCGGACGCATAGCGGGTGATACCCTTGCGTTCGCCCAAAGCCTTCGAGAAGGCTTCGCCGATGGCGATCCCGGTGTCTTCGGTGGTGTGGTGAAAGTCGATGTGCAGATCACCCTTCGCCTTGACGGTCAGGTCCATCAGACTGTGCCGCGACAGCTGTTCCAGCATGTGATCGAGAAACCCGATCCCTGTCGACACGTCATATATACCGCTGCCGTCGAGATTGAGGCTGACGGAAATTTCGGTCTCTTTGGTTTTACGTTCGATGGTCGCTGTACGCATCGTCTTTAACTCCTGGCGGAAATCGAGGTTTTTCTAGCAGGTCTATCCGCCGACGACCAGCCCCGAGCATATCATACAGGATCGCTGATGACTTGACCGGCGGCAAGGATCAGACCACATAAGGTCGAGATAAAATGCCGCTATCCGCCATATTCGAGGAGCCCCGATGTCCGCTGAACCTTCTACAACTTCTTGGCATGCGACAACCATCCTGTCGGTGCGCAAGAACGGCTCGGTCGTGATTGCCGGTGACGGCCAGGTCAGCCTTGGCGATACCATCATCAAATCCAACGCCCGCAAGGTGCGCAGACTGGCCGGTGATCATGTCATAACCGGTTTTGCCGGGGCGACGGCGGATGCCTTTACCCTGTTCGAGCGCCTGGAAGGCAAACTTGACCAGTATCCCGGGCAGCTAATGCGGGCCTGTGTCGAGCTGGCCAAGGACTGGCGTACAGACCGCTACCTGCGCCGTCTCGAGGCGATGATGGCCGTCGCCGACAAGGATGTGTCGCTGATTTTGACCGGTAACGGCGATGTGCTGGAACCGGCCGACGGGCTGATCGGCATCGGATCGGGTGGCAATTACGCCCTGTCCGCGGCCCGCGCCCTGATCGATCAGGAATCCCTCAGTGCCGAGGATATCGCCCGTCGCGCCATGGCTGTTGCCGCCGATATCTGTGTCTATACCAATACCAATGTGGTGATCGAAAAACTATGAGTACCTTTACGCCCCGCGAAATCGTTTCCGAGCTCGACCGTTATATCATCGGTCAGCATGACGCCAAGAAAGCGGTCGCCATTGCACTTCGCAACCGCTGGCGCCGTCAGCAGCTTGATGAATCAATGCGCGAGGAAGTGCTGCCTAAAAATATTCTGATGATCGGGCCGACCGGTGTCGGCAAAACCGAGATTGCTCGCCGACTGGCAAAGCTGGCGCAGGCTCCGTTCATCAAGGTTGAAGCGACCAAGTTCACTGAAGTCGGCTATGTCGGCCGCGATGTCGAGCAGATCATTCGAGATCTGCTGGAAGTAGCGCTGCACATGAGTCGCGATCAGATGCGCCAGAGCGTCGAGGCCAAGGCCGAACTGAATGCCGAAAACCGTGTCGTTGATGCGCTGGTCGGCGATTCCGCATCCAAGGAAACCAAGGATAAATTCCGCGCCATGCTGCGGGATGGCCAGTTGGCGGACAAGGAAATTGAAATCGACGTGGCCGACACAGCCGGTGGCGGCATGCCGACGTTTGATATCCCGGGTATGCCCGGTGCGCAGATGGGTATGATCAACATCGGCGACATGATGGGCAAAGCCTTTGGGCCGCAAACCAAGAAGAAAAAGGTCACAGTAGCGGATTCCTACGC
>JANRAT010000016.1 GCA_030727885.1 Rhodospirillales bacterium
TGGCAGTGGGTGGCGCTGGGTATGCTGATCATCATCAACGTCGTCTACTTCCAGCAGGGCATCATGGGCTGGCTGACGGAAAAGTACCCGGAAAAATTCGGCATCGTTGTCGAAGACAGGGAGGCGTCGAAATGACCAATTATGTTATCGAGGTTGCTGACGTCTCCAAGTACTATGGCGGCGTTGTTGCCAACAAGGACATTTCGCTCAGGGTGCCGGAAGGCAAGATCACCGGCCTGATCGGGCCGAACGGATCGGGCAAGACGACGCTGTTCAACTCGATCGTCGGGTATCATCCCATTGACGGGGGATCGATCAAGTTCAAGGGGGAGGAAATTTCCAAGTACCGGGTGCCGCAGATTGCCCGCCTCGGCCTGCTCAGAACGTTCCAGCAAACCCGCATCTACGGCAACATGAACTGCATCGAGAATATGCTGATTTCGGTGCCGCACCGGAAGATGCAGTTCAAGGACATGTTCGGCGAGCGCGCCGGCAAGGCCATCATGGAAGAAGTCGATCATCTGCTCGACTTTGTCGGGCTCTACGAGAAACGCAAGCTACGGTCGGGCGATCTGTCGTTCGGTCAGCAGAAATTGCTCGAGTTCGCCATGGCGCTGATGAACAAACCGGAAGTGCTGTTGCTGGATGAGCCGACGGCGGGCATCAACCCGACCCTGATCAATGGTCTGATTGACCGGCTGCGCCGTGCCAACGAGGAATTCGGCATTACGCTGTTCATCATCGAACATAATATGCGGGTCATCATGAACATGGCCGAGAGTATCTATTGTCTGGCGCACGGGGAAATGCTGGCGCACGGCGCGCCGGATGAACTGCAGAGCGATCAGCGCGTGATCGACGCCTATCTGGGAGCGCATTAAATGACCGATGAAAAACAACAGACCGCCGCCGAGAAGCGCAAGGCTTCCGGCTATCATATGGGATCCGTTGATGCGGTGATCTCGGTCGAACAGGTCGTCGCCCAAACCAAGGCGATTGCCGAAGATGTGCCGGTTGAAAAACTTGCGGCTCTGGCCAACAACGATCCTTACGTCACGATCAAGGATCTGCGTGCCGGTTACGGCAAGATGGAAATTCTGCACGATCTGAACCTGCAGGTTGCCAAGGGCCAGTCGCTCTGTTTGATCGGCCCGAACGGTGCCGGAAAATCGACGATCCTGCATTCGATCTACGGCTTCACTAATATTTTCTCGGGCAGCATCGAAGCCGGTGCCGAAGGTCACAAACTGGACGTCACGCATCTGTCCCCAAACGAGAAACTGAAGAAAGCCGGGATTGCCTATATCCTTCAGGACAAGTCGATTTTCCCCAACATGACGGTCGAAGAAAACCTGTGGATGGGCGGCTTCCTGATGGACACGCCGGCAATGGCCAGAGAAGCGGCCGAGCGGGTGTTCGCGAAATACGACCGCCTGGCACAGCGCCGCACCCACAAGGCCCGTGTGCTGTCGGGCGGTGAACGCCGTCTGCTGGAGATTTCCAGGGCGCTGGTGATGGACCCGGATGTTCTGCTCGTTGACGAGCCGTCCATCGGTCTGGAGCCGCGCTTCATCGACATGGTGTTTGAAATTCTTGACGATCTGCAGCATGGCGAAGGCAAGACCATCATCATGGTCGAGCAGAACGCCAAGAAAGGCCTGGAGTTTGCCGATATCGGCTACGTGCTGGTTTCCGGTGAGTTGGCGATTGCCGGCTCCGGCGACGAGCTTCTGCAAAACCCGGAAGTCGGGCGCCTGTTCCTGGGCGGCTGATCAATCCCGTCATCCCCGTGCAAACGGGGATGACGATCAGCGCGCGGTATAATTTTTATGAAGGGTCCGGGTGGCGCAGGTAGGTATAGCTGCCGAGGCACGCCTCGTAGAAGTCGACCAGATTAACGCCATCCCTTGAACGCAGCCCGCCTTCAGCCACTTTGGCATCGACCATGGACTTGACCTTGGCGGCCATCGCCTGGGTGTTGTACTGCATGATATTCAGGACCTGACCTGCAGATGTGCCAGGCACAAATTCCTCGATATAAAAACCGGTCGGATCCTCCGGATCACAGTAGATGTGCGCCTCGTTCAGCCGGCCGAACAGATTATGCATATCCCCTCAAA
>JANRAT010000017.1:0-5430 GCA_030727885.1 Rhodospirillales bacterium
GATATGCTTCGTGCTGTTTCGAAAACAGCCGGGGAATTTGCCAAAGCTTCTGGCATTGGTTCTGGTGGTATTCACGCTGACGGCGCCGATTTCCATGCCCCTTGTCCTTGACCGGATTGCCGTCGTTTTTTTTGATGATCAGACAAAAGCACATCAAGCAGCGGACCAGGGCAGTCTCGTCGGATCCCTTGTTCATCGCTATCATATATGGCGGTTTGCTAGCGATGCAGCTGCAAAGAAGCCTTTTCTCGGCTGGGGGTTTGATGCGTCGCGATCTCTGCCGGGTGGGCACGAATCCTTTGCAAAAGGTGCCGAAATGCTGCCTCTGCATCCGCATAATGCAATCCTGCAGGTCTGGCTTGAATTGGGTGTGCCGGGGTTAATCATCCTCGCTATGATTTTATGGCGGGCTTATCTGCCGGAGGGATGGGAGTTGTTTTCCAAGCGTGAAACTCTGCTTCGTGCCGTGACCACCACGGTCATCTTGATCGCAGCCAATGCGACGTTCGGCATGTGGCAATCGTGGTGGATGGCGTCAATCGCGCTGGCCATGGCCTCTATGTCTTTGTGGCATGAGGATCAGGTGTCCTCATGATGGATCAGGTATTTGATATTCTGGCTTGCCCGCATTGCCAGGCAGCGCTTGCCTACAATGAGGCCGAGAACGCCGATGCGCAGCGCGATCTTGTTTGTACAGCCTGCGGCCGGGATTATCCGATCGTCCGCGGCATCCCCAGATTCATCGGACAGCGTGAGAATTACGCCGAGAACTTTGGTACCCAGTGGCGCACCTATCGCACCGTGCAGATCGATCGCCTGTCCGGGCACAAACTGTCGGAAACCCGGTTTGTGAATGACACACGCTGGGACAAGGACTGGATCAAGGGAAAGCTGATCCTTGATGCCGGATGCGGCGCAGGTCGTTTCAGTGATGTCATGGCGCAGTTTGGTGCCAACGTGGTAGCTTGTGATCTGTCGAGTGCTGTTGAAGCCTGCCGGGAGACCGCAGCGGAAACCACGGGAGCCAGCATTGATCGTGGCACAGTGTCTGTGATGCAGGCTGACCTTACGGCGTTGCCGTTCAAGGAAGGCAGTTTTGATGCGATACACTGCGCCGGGGTTATACAGCACACCCATGATCCGGAACTGGTGATGCAGGCCTTGATCAAATATCTCAAACCGGGCGGGCGGGTGTTCTATAATTTCTATGAACAATCCCCCTACAGCGATTTGCAACTCATCAAGAGGCTTCTCAGACTGACGACGCCATCATGGCCGTTCGGCATCCTGCAGGGCTTTTGTCAGGCACTGTGCGCCGTGTTTTTCCTGCCGTCGGTGGTGATGGCGAAGATTCCAGTCGTGCGGGCTTTTAATCGTTACCTGCCGGTCTGTTCGGTACATCCGCAAGGGATACCTCTGGCACAGCAATACAAGATGACGCTGCTTGATACCATCGACTGGTATGGTCCTGTTTACGAACAACGCCAGAACCATCTCGAGGTCGCAGCTCTTTTACGCGAACAGGGGCTACATGACGTTGAAAGTGATGCCGGTCGTGCCTGGGGCCGTCGCTGATGTGCGGCATTGCCGGCATCATCGGGCTGCGCGCGGTCAATGCCGGTGCGGTCAAAGCCATGACCGCCCTTATGGCGCATCGCGGCCCTGACGGTGAAGGCATCTGGTCTTCACCTGACCAACAGGTCTGTTTCGGTCATCGGCGTCTGGCGATCATAGATATCAGCGATCACGGCGCACAGCCGATGCACAGTCCTGACGCGACACTGACCATCACTTATAACGGCGAGATTTATAATTACCGTGAACTGCAAAGCGAGCTTATGGCGCTCGGCGTATCGTTCACGACCGAAAGCGATACGGAAGTTCTGCTTGCTGCCTATCGCCAGTGGGGCGATGCGTGTCTGCAAAAGCTCAACGGCATGTTCGCGTTTGCCATTCACGACAGTGTGCGAAAGGTGATTTTTTGCGCCCGTGACCGTTTTGGCGAGAAACCGTTTCTGTTTGTAGAAAAAGACGGGTTTGTCGCTTTTGCTTCCGAGTACAAGGCACTCCTGACGTTGCAGAGTGTCGAAGCCGAAATCGATGATGAGCGATTGATGCGGTTTTTTGTCGATGCAACCTCGTCGCTGGATCAGGAACGCGAGAGCGTTTTCAGGGACATCCAGCAGTTGCGCGGCGGTGAAAAAATGCTCATCGATCTACGAACCCTGTCGTGCCATGTGGAGGCGTATTGGCAGGCGCCGCCGGTCGGGCAACCACGAACAATCTCGCCCGAAGATGCAGCCCAGCATTTCCGGGAATTGCTTGAGGATTCAATCAAGCTGCGGATGCGCAGCGATGTGCCGCTTGGATCATGTTTGTCGGGTGGGCTGGATTCCTCGGCGATCACCTGCATTGCACGCACGCAGGCCGGGGACAGTACTCCCTATCATGTATTTACCGGGCGCTTTCCGGGCACGGCAGCGGATGAAGGGGTCTGGGCACAGATGGTTGTCGATGCAACCGGCGCCAATCAGCATGAAACCTTTCCAACCGGTGACAGTCTCATCGCAGATCTGGACGCTTTTATCTGGATGAATGAGCTGCCGGTCGACAGCGCCAGCCAATACGCCCAGTGGTGCGTCTTTAAACTGGCCCATGAAAATGGTGTGACGGTTCTGCTGGACGGGCAGGGAAGTGACGAAATCCTTGGCGGTTACGAGCAGTACTTTGCCAACTACATCATTTCCAGAAATCAGGCGGGCACGCTGGATGACAGCGAAAAAGCCGCTATCGAAACTCGTTATCCAATGGCGCTTTCAATGCACCGGAGTCGCTGGAAAACGGCGATACCGTTCGTTGTTCGCAATACACTCGCACATCTTTTGAATCGTGGCAGCAGTGTGCTGTTCGGCATGAATGGGCAATGGGCGTCCCGTGTTGCTGCCAAAGGTGAGCCTGCCGATGCCCAATTGCCGTTGATGGAGGCATTGCGCAAGGATGCTTGTAACGGCTTTCTGGCAACGCTGCTTCGTTATGGCGACCGTAATTCTATGGCGCATTCCCGTGAAGTCCGATTGCCGTTTTGTGATCACCGGATTTTGGAATTCATCACGACACTGCCGGTTGAATACCTGATGGGGGATGCCGAAACCAAACACTTGCTGAGACACGCGATGCAGGACGTTGTGCCGGAAGGCGTGCGAACGCGCTGGTTGAAACAGGGCTTCCAACCGCCGATCAGTCACTGGCTGACAGGTTCTCTGGGGGCGCTGGCGGATGAGGTGTTCTCGAGCCCGGCGTTCTCATCCAGTCGTTACTGGGATGCCGGCTGGTGGCAAAAAGCGCTGAAAAGATTCCGGAATGGTGAAAAAAACCTGGCTACAGCCATCTGGAAACCCTTGATCTGCCAGCTCTGGCAGGAGCGATTTGTCGCCCGTGCCAAAGCCTTGCCGGCGATCAGCCCGTTCGCTTAGTTCAGGATGTTTTGATACATCGCAATGGCGCGGTCGACATAGCCATCCCAACCAAGTGCGCTATTCGTCGTCGCAAGCGCGGCCGCGCCCAAGTCTGACCGCAAACCCGCATTTTCGACAAGCCTGAGCAAGGCATTACTGAGCGCCGTTTCGTCATTGTAGGGAACGATCATGCCGTTCTTGCCATCGGTGATCAGATCACCGGCACCGACCTGATCGGATATGACCACCGGCAATCCTGATGCCATGGCCTCCAGCACCACCATGCCAAAGCCTTCTTCGGCGGAGGGTAGACAGAATATATCGGCGGATTGATAGGCCTGGTGAATGTCGTTACGCGACATTGTGCCTTTAAAGGTGACGTTTTTTATCGGTAGTTTATTCAGCGCGGCCTGGAAATCGACGTCGACAGGACCGACGCAGACCAGCTCCGCCGCGCTGCTGATTTTTGCAAAAGCACCGAGCAAAGGCGCGATGCCTTTTCTGGCACTGATCTCGCCGACAAAAAGGATTTTCGGCACAGGGTTGCTCACGGGTGTCCGGGGTGGTGCAAATTGACTGACATCAACACCCAGTCGATTGACGTAAATTTTTTCACGAGGAATGCCATAGCGGACGAATGAAGCCGCTGCGATTTCAGATGGGACCATGATGGCGTCGCAGGCATCATACTCCATAAGTTCGCGTTCAATGATCTCGCCGGGTGTTGGCGCCGCAATGATGCCAAGGGATTCGTTGGCGGCAGCCAGCATTTCTGACTGATGCGAAATATGGGTAGAGCCGCGCTCGATAATCACACGCATACCCTTGTCGTGGGCAACGGGTATGGCTTCAAGGGTTGCCGAACTCCAGCCAACCAGAATATCGGCATTGGAGTCTTTGAGGCTGCTGGCAACGGTTGCGGCAAACTTTTTGGCAACCGTGACATTGACAGCTGCCCTGTTGGTGAGTTTTGGCCCAAAGCGTCGCCAGAGTTCCAGTAGCGGTGCCGTTGCAAGGGGAACCTGATTGCCAATGACGCGCCTGACCGCAAAGCCCGGGTAGGTCGTCTGCAAACATTCAAGAATGCCATGCCGATGCAGACCCTGCGCCAGTTCAAATGCGTGAAAACGTCCGTGAACGGCAATACGTACTTTCATCTGGCCTGCTCGATCATGCTTTGCATGATGGCTCTCAGTCGTTCGGTTTGCGCTGCCCAGGAATATGCATCGATTTTTGTGCTTCGCACAGGGCCAGTCTGCTTGGCCGATGCTTCGAGTGCATTGGCTACAGCCGATGCATCGTGGCAGCGGTGCAATATGCCGCCTGTTGCCTCGGCAATTCTGACGGCTTCGGCACTTTCGCCGGGGACAACTAAGATGGGTCGCGCGGCGGCGAGCAATTCCGGCAGTTTCTGCTGAAACAGGCTGGACGGGTTGGCAATGTAGGCATTTACACGTGCCGTTGCCTGCAAGTCGCTGAGGCTCGCACTGTCTAAAAAGCCAAGGCACTCAACGGCACAGATTCCCTTCAGGGATGCCGTGGCATGCAGGAATTTTTCTGTTTCGTTGCCAGCATAAACCAGTGTTGGTGCAGTGTCTGACGGCGATGCCACCACTGCCTGACGAACGCCTTCAATAAAAGTGTCGAGGTTTTGCTCGGCATACAGGCTGCCGCTGAGAACAATCTTGTCGGTAATGACTGATGGTAATTTTGAGCTGTGTTTGGCGTGATCATAACCGCTGTAAATCACCGTTTTATTCTGGCTGAACCAGCGGTTGGCTTCGTCCCGGTGTGCCTCGGAATAAACCGTCATGTGGGCCATGTCAGCAAAGCGCTGTGCTGTCAGCTTGCGAAATCCGTATGGAACAAAGGCCCGCCAGTTATCCTTCAAGTCTGCAATCCAGGGGCAGTTGGCTTGACGCGCAAGGCTTTGTGCAATTGACCAGGCATCGGTGTTGCCGAATGTCGCCAACAC
>JANRAT010000017.1:5440-11450 GCA_030727885.1 Rhodospirillales bacterium
GGTAATGGTTGGCAAAAGCCTTGCTGTCGCTTGTCGCCAGTCTGGAAAAACACCGCCTGTCGTCAGGTATGAAATGCCAAGGATAAATTGTCTTAGACCAGACGGGATGCGGCCTTCACGCGATGCTTTGACAAGGGCATGGGAATGCGGTCGGCAGGAAACGAAAAGCGGTGATGACCAATCGTGTGACTTGATCATATCGGGCAGCGCTTCGGGCGAGGTGCCGGCATGGTCGGGATTTTCGGTTTCGCTGAGCAGGATCACGTGATCGCCTGCACCTGCCAGATGTTCGGCAAAAGTCCGCATACGCAATGCAGAAACATGCTGTCGCAGGGGATGCACATGATTGACGACAACGATCCGCAGTTGTGATGTCATCTTTTCCCAAAGACCGAATATATAGGATCATTCATGATGCACTCTTTCGCTTGGCAATCGCCCGTTCAAAGCAATTGAGCAAACGGTCGACGTGTCCATCCCAACTGTATTCGGATGTCGGATAAACAAGAGTTAGGTTTTTCAGGTTTTCCCTGAAATCAACATCGGTATCGAGCTTCTGAATGGCGTTGACCAGCGATTGCGCCGAGGTTGCCTTGAAATAATCGGCAGCATCTTTGCAGATTTCCCGGTGAACGGGTGTGTCAGCAGCGACAGTGGGCAAACCTGCCGCCATGGCTTCTGCCAGGGGGTGGCCAAAGGTTTCTGAAAGTGAGGCTGTCACAAACACATCATGAGCGTGGTAAAGTGATGGCAATTCGTCATAAGCGACGGCACCGAGCAGTGTTGTGTCACCGCGTTCGACGCCTTTCTTGACGAGAAAGACATCTTTGGCACCACCGGGCGTGTCCGATATGTCGTTGAGACTTATCGTCAGCGATAAATGCGTCGGAATACCCATTTCATTCAGGATGCGTGTTGCTTCGGCAATCAGGCCGGGCTGCTTGTGGGGGTAATATGCCGAAACGACAAGCAGTTTCAGGACGTTCTTGTCCCGCCAAGGACGTGGAGTTTTCGCCGGTACAAAGTGATCAAGTCTGGTGCCGTAAATATTTTTCTCGACCCGTTCCGTCATGTCATCAGCCCACAAGCCTAAAAGGTCGATCAGCGCGTCAGTCGGCGTCATGACGATTTCCGAGGCGCGAGCAGACGCCAGTATCAGTTTGCGCCGCAAGGTCCGAGTGTAGGCAGCCTTTGGCCCCAGGCTCGGTGCGATATTTCCCAGATATTCGGGATCAAACAGACCGCCTTCGCGGATCAGGAGGACCTGAGGAACAGGGGGGGCTAAAAGCCCGAAGTTTGCAGATGAATACAGAACGTCCGGGTTTATCCTTTTTACGGCACGTCGCCAGAATGTCTGTTCCCAGATCGCCCGGGTAATCGGGCGCATATTGGTTACCGGGAACAATTCTGTTTCAACATCCTCGGAAGTCAGCTCGCTTGGTTCCTGCAATGCAAATACAGCATCTATCTTCCGCGCCTTGAATGATCGCATCAGGTTTCGGGTATACGTAATGATACCGCCACGGCGTGCCGACAATGCGTTTACAAGAATTCTCATTGGCCCTGAACTTTCCCAAGTCTAATCAATTCATTATATACGCGTGTCAGATTGGCACGATGGTCCATGGATAATTCTTCAACCCGTTGCCTGGCGGCTTCGGCAACGCGCCGGCGCTGGTCATTCTTGCCCAACCATGTGGCACAGATGTCGCTCAGCTCATTATCGTTTGAGAAAAATACAGCTTCCTGACCCTCGCGAAATATTCCTTCGATTTCCGGATTTCTTTCATGGGCCATAAAACCAGCGCATCCTGGGATTTCGATGGACCGGCAAGTTTGTAAATCGCGATTTGCGTGCCTCAAAAAACACAGATTAATATCACTGGCTGCGATGACTTTTGCAAATTCATCATTATAGGCAGGTCGGCCTTCGATCTTCAGTTTATCGTGAAGCGATTTCATGCTGTCCCAACCGTTCCCCCAGACCCGTACCTCATACCCTGACTGTGCCAAATGCAAAACCGATTTTGCGCGGGGCTCTTCATAAGTGCCAATGAAACTGACCGGTGCAGCATATCGGATTTTGTCATCCGGACTGATGGCATAAGGGCGGTGGATTTCGGGGGCATAGCTGTTATTGACGAACAGCATATGGCGTACGCCGAGTGCAGGAATCTCATTTGCATCAGTGTTGAATGATTTGGTCGTTACCCAAAGATCGATATGGGGCATAGCCGCTTCCAGCCAGCGTGTGCGCAGGCGAGGATTCATCATGTCATCTTCGGAATACCATACGATCGACAGGGCCGGATTCTTTTGCTTAACAGCGCGGAGCGTATCTGCCCTGATCATATCCGCAGCATCCAGCCACAGTATATCCGTATTACCTGTTATGGCCGCAAGAATGGCTTGATTGGCACCCGCCGGGTCGCCAGGTACCCGAAGCCGGTATCGAATACGCGTGACCAGTGAAGGTCGTGTCTCGTAATTATGTCCCTCAGGGGTTATCGGGATGCAGGTGAGTGGGCATCCCATAGTTTTGATCGCAGCGACCCGTTGCAGGGTTCTGGAAGCATCGAACATCTGTCCGACGATAACCACGGAGGGCGGCGACTGCCATTGAGGTTCAATGACCATGGTTTACGGCCACTTCGTTCAGCGCCTGATTGAGGCCTTTGATGTCGGCATCATAGCCCCAATGGAGAATTTTCTCAGCCGCATAGGCACCCATCTGTGATGAATCCGTAAGGCATTCTGCGATAGCCTCGCTGAGTGCCTGTGCATTGCCCGTTGGGAAAACGATGCCGCTTCTACCATCGACCAGATCGGGTGCACAGCCAACCTCATCACTGACGACAACTGGTGTGCCGCAGGCCATGGCTTCATTAACGGCGAGCCCCCAAGGTTCGCGTTCTGAGGGCAGAACAAACACGTCAGACATATCGTAATAAGCCGGCAGTTCGCTCTGGTTGACGAATCCTGCAAACACGGCATCAGGCGCCATCTCTTGCAATTCGCTTTTCATTTCGCCGTCACCGACGAAAAGCAAAACCGGCTTTGGATCACTCTGTGCCAGTCTGGACATGGCGTCGACCAGAAGATCGGGGCGTTTGCGGCGTGACAGTTTTCCACTGAACAGGACAACCGCTGCGTTTGCAGGTATGCCAATACGCGATTTAAGCGCCTCTTTGTTTTCACGGGCATTGGCCGCGGCATCCCTGAAGGCATCATTGTCGACGGCATAGGGCATTGAAAATATACGACCATTCTCAATGCCGTGATCATTATAATAGGCAGCATTCAAGCTGCCGATCGCCAAAAATGCAGTGCAGCGGGAAAAAATGCCGTTGAGATAAAATCGCTTGATCCAACCCCGAATGCCGGCACCGTCCGGCATTGCCAATGTGCAGTTTTCTCCACGCATCAGGACCGGTTTATCGAGTTTTTCAGCGATCCGCAGGGCTTTGCGTAATGTCATTGTTTGCCATCCATGCATCCAAAGGACGTCACATGCAGCAATTTCACGTTCCAGATCAATGTCGTTGAGGGCGGCAAAGTCGTAGCCATCAGTCAGCGGCACATCCCATTTTATTTCCTGCTTGAACCCCTCGTCGTAATAGCGATGTTCGGGCGCCAAACGCTCAAACAGCACGCGCAGATCAATATGCGCTTCGGAAGCAATCCGGCGCAGCAAGGGGGCCTGATACTGTATGGGGTGTGATACCAGATATGTCAGTTTAATTGTTATAACGTGTCACCCCAGGTTTTGTGCCAAAGATCAGATACAGTATCTTCGAAGCGCTGCATGCCATAGTATTCTTCAATATGCGCGCGGGCGTTTCGTCCCAGTCTGTCCCGCTCAGCACGATCAGTGCAGATTCCAGCAATGGCATCGGCCATTTCCTGCGGGTCATCGTTTACCAGCCGCCCGGTTTTGCCATCTATGACGTAATCCTCAGGCCCGCCACAGCGGGTTGAAACAACGGGCACGCCGGTTGCCATGGCTTCGATGCCAGCGATGCCAAGTCCTTCTTTGCCCGAGGGAAAAACAAAGACGTCGATGTTCTTGTAGAATTCGGTGAGACCCTGATCACTTAGCCAACCGGTCCAGTTTATGTGTCCTGCTATTCCCAGACGTTGGATATGTGCCGATAACATGGGTGTTGGTGCCCCCGTCAGGCTCAATGATACACTCTCGCCCTGCTGAATGAGGATACGCAATGCGCTCAGTAACAGGGGGATGTTTTTTCGGGGATCGTCGGTGCGACCGGCAAAACCTATGATGCCGGTCGGCACGGTTTTTGGGGGAGAGAAGGTCTTCGTATCAACAGGGACGGGGACTGTTTTGAAATTTTCCCGATTGCCACCCGCTGCGATCAGGCTGTCGCGTGTATAATTGCTTACCGTCATAAACTTTGCATTGCCACTGAGAATGCGTTTCTCGAGCCTACGTTGAACGGGGCCGATGAATGCCCAGTCGATCAAACGCCTTGCCGCCGGCATGGCGGCTCGACGGTGATAACGGTCATCGATCATCGTACTGGCGCACCAGACCAGAAAAGGTTTTTTAATCCCGGCGAGTAGATTTGACACAATTACAGTGCCCCCGACGGCAATATGGCGATCATACTGGCCAATTGTCTCTCGCCAGCGATTAGTTGGAAGATAGTACGTATATTCTAACTCCGGCAAAAAACAGCCGATGGCAATGCTTGGAAAGTCCTCAAAGCAGGTGCCCGACATTACCGAGGGGGATATTCCGCTCAACAACTGCCAACTGGTAACGACGAGTTCGGGGTGATCAGACAGCGTTGCATAATAGGCAATGGTTACCTGATGTCCCCGGCGCCTCAGAAATTGAGCCAATATCCTGGCCTTGGTTGGAACTCCGCCTTTGAATGGCGGCAATGTGACGATCAGGACCGACGTGCTCATCGGTAATGCGGCTTTTCCAGTGATCCCACATCGATGCAATCACGCAGAACGGCTGTCGTTTGTTCCGCGGTTTTCTTCCAGGTGAATTGCTTTGAACGCAATAGGGCTTTAGCGCCAAGTGTTTTTTGCAGCTCTGGATCAGACAGGAGCTGCTCAATTCTTGCGGCAATGTCATTGGCGTCATAGGGGTCAAACAACAATCCGGAATCGCCGATGACTTCCGGCATAGCTGCGGTTTTTGAGCATGCGATCGGCGCCCCTGCGGACATTGCTTCGAGCAAGGGGTTGCCAAACGTTTCAACAACTGAAGGAAACACGAATATCAGACAGGATCGATAAAGATCTTCGATCTCTCTCATGCCGAGGTGCCCCATGAACCGAACGTCTTTTTCGATGCCAAGCTTCTGAACGAGTGACCGGATCCGTTCTGCATAATGGCTATCGATTTCTCTGCCGACGATATTCAGACGCAATGCCGGATGACGTGATTTGATCAGCGCGAAGGCTTCAACCAGTGAATGATAATTTTTTTGAATGTAGATATCGGAAACAGCCAGCAGATCAACGCGAGGCTCATGCTCAACGTCGCGTGGCGTGGTTACAGGTGTTGCGCCATGATAAACGACATCCAGTTTGCGCATCAGAAATGATGGCAGATTGAAGGTCAGAATGCGTGCTGCATAATTTGAAACGGCGATCGCCAGTTTACAGGTGATGAAGGAGATAAATGTCGCAATCGACAAGATGGTCCAATACAACGCCGGTTTGATACGGTCGATATGACGAATGACCGAGACTGCGTTACGCAACAAAATAACATGGTTCTTGGCAAAGATTGGACCGTAGTTGGCGGGAGAAAATACCACGCTTGCGCCCATAGCATTTGTAATGAGAGGTAATGAGAACTGTTCCCAGATGAAGGTCGAAAAAAATGTCGGCCTGAATGTAAAAACCGTGACGTGGATTCCGTCAGGGATAGGGTAAAATAATTCAAACTGATCTATATGAATAAGAAGATGGAACTCGATGTTTGACTGCATTGCCAGCTCTGGAAGCGTTTTGCGCAGATATGTAA
>JANRAT010000018.1 GCA_030727885.1 Rhodospirillales bacterium
GGAACAGCGCATAGCAAACGCCCTCGATCACAATTGCGAGACCGAGGGCGGTTAGAAATGCTGTCATGTCGAGCCTAATTCAAGCAGACGCTTACTGCTTTTCCTTGGGCTGGGCATGACCGAAGTAGCGGAAGAACTCACTGTCGGGAGACAGCACAATCGTCGTGCCGTCACCAAACGCGTTTTCGTAAGCTTCCATGGAACGGTAGAAGTTGAAGAATTCAGGGTCCTGGCCAAATGCATCGCCAAGGATCTGGTTCTTTTTACCTTCGCCTTCACCGCGCAGGATTTGCGAGGTACGGTTGGCTTCGGCGAAGATAACCGTCCGCTGACGGTCGGCTTCGGCCTGTTTGGTCAGCTTCTGCTCTTCACCTTTGGCGCGGATTTCAGCGGCTTCGGCAATACGTTCCGAACGCATCCGCTGATACACCGGCTGCAGGGTGGCATCCGGCAGATCGGTGCGGCCAATCCGCAGATCGACCAGCTCGACACCGAATTTCGGTGCCTGTGCCTTGAGGATGCTGAAGATATTGCCCATCACCTCGGCGCGTTTCGACGACAGCATGTCGGCGAGCGAAGCCTTGGCGACCTCGGCACGAACGGCCGAATTGACCAGATTGCCGAAAATCTGACGGAAGTTCTGGTCATTGGACGCCGTCTTCAGGAACTCCAGCGGATCCACGATCTTGTAGCGGGCGAAACTGTCGACCCGGATACGTTTCTGATCCGACAGCAGAACTTCCTGCGGCTGCGGATCGAGATCAAGAATACGCTTATCAAAGAACTGGACGTTCTGGATAAACGGATACTTGAAGTGCAGACCTGCATCAGGCACCGGACGGACCGGATTACCAAACTGCAGGACCAGGGCCTGCTGGGCCTGATGCACCGTGAACGAGGCGCTGTAGGCAATGATGCCGCCAACACCGATAATTATGGCGAGGATCACCAAAACGGGATTTCTCATTATTGCGTCCCTCCGCTCTTTTTCTTGGTGATTTCATTCAGAGGAAGATACGGCACCACGCCCTGACCGCCTTCAGCACCCTTTTCAATGATGATCAGGTTTGAACGACGCATCACGTCCTGCATCCGTTCCAGGAACAGGCGACGGGTCGTGACTTCCTTGTTGGACTTGTAGGTCTCGTAGACCGACAGGAAGCGTGCGGCTTCACCTTCGGCTTCCTTGATCACCTGCTCTTTATAAGCACGTGCCGCGGCAAGACGTTTTTCTGCTTCACCCTTGGCCCGGGGCACAATGTCATTCAGATATTTGGTCGCTTCGTTGACGAGGCGTTCCTGATCCTGCTTGGCACTGTTGACGTCATCAAATGCTTCGATGACTTCCTTCGGCGGGTTGGCATCCTGCAGCTTGGCTTCAGTGATCAGAACCCCTGCGCCGTAATCGTCGAGAATTTTCTGCAGCAGGTCCTTGGTCTTGCGGTCCACTTCCTGACGGCCCTGCGTATAGGCCTGCTCAAGCGGTGTCTGACCGATGATTTCACGGAGCGCACTTTCGGCAGCAATCTTGATGGTGCCTTCAGGGTCGCGGATGTTGAACAGATAGTCTTCGGCTTTCTTGATCTGCCACTGCACCACGAAATCGACATCGATGATGTTCTGGTCACTGGTCAGCATCAGGCTTTCGCTTGGCACGTCACGCGGCGTGCGACCGGAGTCGACACCCCCACGGAAGCCGATATTGACGGTGTTCACTTTGGTCACGTTCGGCGTGTAGACCGTACCGATCGGCGACGGCAACCAGTAATTCAGACCAGGACTGGTGCGCTGCACGTATTTGCCGAACAGCAGCTCAATACCGACCTGTTCGGGCTGGACCCGATAAAAGCCGGTGAAAAACCATACGGAAATCGCCGCTATGACGATCAGAATGATGCCTTTTGCACCGCCACCGCCACCGGGCAGCATGCCGCGGACGCGTTCCTGCGCACGGCGCAGCATTTCTTCGACATCAGGGGGCTGCATGCCACCGCCGCCGCCGCCAGAACCACCGGAGCCACCACCCCACGGGCCTTGACCACCACCACCGCCGCCCCACGGGCCGCCTTGTTTATTAAACGCCATATAAACCCTACCCTTGCGTTCCGGCC
>JANRAT010000019.1 GCA_030727885.1 Rhodospirillales bacterium
AGGTGCAGGCCGCGGCGGCGGGCTTCCAGCGCCACATCATCGAGGTTGCGAATGCCCCACGAGGCATCGCGGGCGCGCAGCGACTGGTCGAACTGCGCGTTCGAGGGGGCGGTGTGTTTGCCGCCGACCTTGTACGGCCCGTACATATACAATATGCCGCCCTCGGGCAGAATGCGCCCGGCGCCGTCCAGCAAGCCGATGCAGGCCTCCCAGGGGGCAATGTGGATCATGTTGGAGCAGACCATGGCGGCGGCGTCACGGATCGGCCAGGGATCGGCGGTGACATCGAGGTGGATCGGTTCCATCAGGTTTCCCAGTGCCGCTTCGTCCCGCCAGGCCGAGACCGAGGCGCGAAGCTCGGGATCAATGTCGCTGGGTTGCCAGACGATATCCGGCAGCGCGGCTGCGAAATGTACGGCGTGCTGACCGGTGCCGCTGGCGATTTCCAGGACCAGCCCGGATTTCGGCAACACCGCCTTGAGAACGTCAAGGATCGGCTCCTTGTTGCGTTCCGACGATTCCGATAATTGTTTCATGTAGTGTGTGCGTTCCATGGCTGGAGGGTGCCCATGCAGGGCAGGGCTGACAAGCTAAAACCACAGTTTAAGTATGGTTGCCCCGCTGCAAAGGCTGTGATAACCAACCACATGTTTTCAAAGATCAAAGCGTTCCTGAACGACAGTCTTCCGGCGACATCCGGCAGCAATGCAGAGGATGAAGGCCTTGCCGCCGCCGCTGTTGCGGTACTTGTTGAAGCGGCGATGCTGGACGGGGATTTCGATGCTGCCGAGCGCGCCACGATCCTTGCTATATTGGTTGATCGCTTCGGCCTATCGACGGATGATGCGGATGCGCTTATAGAAGAAGCGGTGGCGCAGCCGGAAAGTGCTAACCGGGTATACGCGGCGACGCGCAAGATCAGAGATGCGTTTTCTGATGCAGAACGTATCGATGTTATGGAGATGCTATGGGAGGTTGCCTATGCTGACGGCAAGCTCCATGATTTTGAGGCTAACCTGGTGAGGCGGGTCGCCGGATTACTATACGTGCGTGATCGCGATAGTGGTCAGGCCCGAAAGCGGGTTTTGCAGCGTTTGGGTTTGGAAATTACCGAATGAGGACTTGAGTTATGACGTACATTGTTACCGAAAATTGCATTAAATGTAAGTATCAGGACTGCGTTGAGGTCTGCCCGGTCGACTGTTTTTATGTCGGCGAAAACTTTCTGGTGATCCATCCGGACGAGTGCATCGACTGTGGTGTCTGCGAACCGGAATGCCCGGCCGAAGCGATCATCCCGGATACCGAGCCCGGGGTCGAAAAGTGGCTGGAAATCAACACGAAATTCGCTTCCATCTGGCCAAATATCACCCGAAAGGGTGAGCCGTTGCCGGACGCTGCAGAATGGGACGGAAAACCGAATAAAGAAGCCCTGCTGAGTGAAAATCCCGGCCAGGGCGACTAAGCTGTTGCAATAAAAGAGTTTTATTCGCACGGGCAGGCTAATGGGCTTGTCCCGCGCGGCTCTTTTATGCAGGGCAAAATTGTGCTATGATCCCTCATGAAATAACCGTCGAATGGGTTGCATGATCGCGCCCATCTTGGCGGTTACAAGGTTTTGGAACCTCATCCGCGTTCGCTTGGCGACCGGGTGTTTTTTATGAGTGAGTAAAGAAGAAAATCATGGCCGAAATGCTTTTTAATCCTGGTGATTACGTTGTCTATCCGACGCATGGCGTCGGCAAGGTCCTCAGTGTCGAGGAAGAGGAAATCGCCGGGCACAAGCTCGAACTTTTCGTTATCAGCTTTGATCGTGACCGCATGACCCTGCGGGTTCCGGTCAGCAAGGCGGCCAATTCCGGTCTTCGCAAGCTTTCCTCAAAAAAGCGTATGGACGAAGCCATTCACACCCTGAAGGGCCGTCCCCGCGTCAAACGCACCATGTGGAGCCGTCGCGCCGCTGAATATGATCTCAAGATCAACTCCGGTGATCCGGTATCGATTGCCGAGGTTGTGCGTGATCTGCATCGCAACGTCGGGCAGCCGGACCAGTCCTTTTCGGAACGACAGATTTACGAACAGGCCCGTGACCGTCTGGCCTCAGAGCTC
>JANRAT010000020.1:0-647 GCA_030727885.1 Rhodospirillales bacterium
CTGTATCGCCGTGCGGCCGTCAATTAGCCATGCGTTTTTCGCATGACTGGGGCGTGAAAGGAGAGTTGGTGTACCACGCTGTTCAAGCGTAAAGACTGCCGCACTAACCAACCATCATAAGTTTTGGAGTACATGTCATGGAATACAGCGTTTTCAATACCGTTATGGGATCCTTCGTCGGCGCCGTCGCAATTCTCGCACTTGTGGTGAAACTGTTCTGAGGTTTTTTCTCATGAATACGGTCTCTTAAAACCCCGGTCATGCAGTGACCGGGGTTTTTCATTGCCCCCTGCTTGCCAGACTGTTGTCCCTGACTGTCGGCTTTTCCTTTTACTTTACCTGCATTTTTGGCAGACATAACACCCGATAGCCTGTTCATCGCAGCGATGTTCCGGGCTGACCTTTTTTATTGGACCAACCGGAACCTTGATGACCGAAACCGATACCCACAGCGAAACGGCCGCCGAGCCACGTGATTTCATCCGCGACCGCGTCCGCAGCGATCTGGCCGATGGCACGACAAAATCCGTGGTCACCCGCTTCCCGCCCGAACCGAACGGGTATCTGCATATCGGACACGCCAAATCTATTTGCCTGAATTTCGGTATCGCCAGCGAGTTTGCAGGCAAATGCAATCTGCGTTTCGA
>JANRAT010000020.1:657-4689 GCA_030727885.1 Rhodospirillales bacterium
TCGGGAAAATAACGGTCAGTGTAATCTGCGGTTTGATGACACCAACCCGGCCAAGGAAGAGCAGGAATTCATTGACGCCATCGAAGAGGACGTGCGCTGGCTCGGCTTCACCTGGACCGATCAGCCGAAATACGCTTCGGATTATTTCGACACCCTTTATGCCTGGGCTGAACAGCTGATTGAAGCCGGCAAGGCGTATGTCGATGATCTGAATGCCGATGAAATCCGCCAATATCGCGGCACCCTGACGGAACCCGGCAAGGACAGCCCGCACCGCAGCCGCAGTGTTGATGAAAATCTTGATCTGTTCCGGCGCATGAAGGCCGGCGAATACCCGGATGGTACGAGGGTTCTCAGGGCCAAGATCGATATGGCATCCGGCAACATCAACATGCGCGATCCGGTGATCTACCGGATTGTGCACAAGCCGCATCCGCGCACCGGGGATGCCTGGTGCATCTATCCGACCTACGATTTTGCACATGGTCAATCGGATGCCATCGAGGGCATCACGCATTCGCTGTGTACGCTGGAATTCGAAGATCACAGACCGCTCTATGAATGGCTGATCACCAACCTGCCGACTCCGTCCAGCCCCAAGCAGTACGAATTTGCCCGTCTCAACATGACCTATACGGTGCTGTCCAAGCGCCGCCTGACACAATTGGTCAAGGAAGGCCATGTTAACGGCTGGAGCGATCCGCGCATGCCGACCCTGTCCGGGCTGCGCCGTCTCGGCATTCCGGCCATTGCGGTCCGCGATTTTGTCTCCAGACTTGGCGTGACCAAGTCTGACAGCACTGTCGACCCTGCTCTGCTCGATCATTGCGTGCGGGAATATCTGAACAAGCAGGCTGAACGGCGGATGGCTGTGCTGCGCCCCCTCAAGGTGGTGATTGAAAACTACCCTGAAGGTCAGTCCGAGAAACTGGATGCCGTCAACAATCCGGAAGCCGAATCTGCCGGCAGACGCCAGATCACCTTTTCCCGCGAGATTTACATCGAGCAGGAAGACTTCATGGAAGATGCACCGAAGAAGTTCTTCAGGCTGGCACCGGGGCGCGAAGTCCGGCTTCGCTGGGCCTATTTCATCACCTGCACCGACGTGATCAAGAACGAAGCCGGTGACGTCGTTGAGTTGCGCTGCACCTATGATCCGGCAACCAAGGGCGGCGATTCCCCGGATGGCCGCAAGGTCAAAGGCACCCTGCATTGGGTCTCGGCTGTTGATGCCGTCGACGCCGAGGTACGCTTGTTTGATCATCTTTTTGTCGACCCGAACCCCGGCAAAAGCGATGATTTTCTGGCAACGCTGAACCCGCAAAGTCTTGAAGTGCTGCAGGGTTGCAAACTGGAACCGTCGATTGTCGATTTTGCCGTTGGGGATGCCCTGCAATTCGAACGGATGGGATATTTTGCCAAGGACCCTGACTTTACGGCTCAGAAACCCGTATTCAACAGGACGATGTCACTGCGTGACAGCTGGGCTAAAATTCAGTCGCAAGCTTGAGTATTCCATATTTCCGCTCAGGCATTCTATAGTCACATCGTAAAACCCAGACGTTTGGTATGAGGCTTGATTGTGTCTGACAAAAGCGCCAAGAAAACCAGCAAGGCGTTGGATTCAGAACTAGAACTTCTGCGTGCGGAAAATGCCCGGTTGCGCGCCGAGATCGACGAGATGGAACGCTTCTATGACGTCATCGGCTTGATGGCTTCGGAAATGTTCTGGAAATCAGATGAACAACACCGCTTCACATATATGTCTCCGGCCGTCGTTGAAGCGGTTGATGTTTCGATGGCCGAGCAGCTTGGCAAAACCAGAGCCGAGCTTTCAGGTGATGATCTGAATTCACCAAGATGGTTAAAGCATCTTGAGGATCTCGAAGCGCACCGCCCTTTCAGGAATTTTCGTTATTCGCGCCGGCACAGGTCCGGCCAGATAAGGGAAATATCTACGACGGGGCGTCCGATCTTTGATTCAAATGGTGTTTTTCACGGCTATATCGGTGTTGCCAGTGATATCACGGACCGTCTGCAGACCGAAGCCAAAGCAAAATCCGCCGAAGATATATTATTAACGGCCATCAATGCCCTGGACTTTATTTTCACGATCTGGGACAGCGAGGATCGGTTGCTCCTCTGCAATGATCGCTTCCTCGAGCTGAATGCGGAAATTCCTCATGCCTGCGAGCCTGGCGTAACATTTGCCGAGCATTTGCAGGCCATCATCGAGAAAGGTCTTTTCGGCAAGGGTGAGGATAAAGCGCAATGGTTTAAAAACCGTCTCGAGAAGCATCGCAATCCACATGGCACATTTGAAATTTCCAGACAGGATGGCATCACCATTCTGGTCAATGAAGCCAAGCTGGCCGATGGCAGCACGATCACAATGTCCACCGACATCAGCCCGCAAGCCGATACGGCGCTTGCACCTTTTGGCCGCATTGATAACCCGATGACCAAGGGAACTTCCGGTACCGGACTTGGTTTGCCGATCGTCAAGGCGCTGATGGATATTCACAAAGCCAAACTGATCATAGACAGTACCCCGGGCGTGGGAACCGAGGTTATTCTGGCATTCCCGCCGGAACGCACGATGACGCGAAGTAACTGATCTGGTGGTTATCTGGCACCCGGCAAGACAACCTTGTTGCCGGGCATTATGCCAAGTCGTTTTGATGTCCCGGCATTGATTTCTAGTACATATCGCACCGGTCCTGCCGAGCTTAGAACTGCGGTCGATTGCGGCACCGTGTCATGGGCGATGTTCACAATGATTCCGTCACTCCGGATGAAAAGCATATCGAGCGGGATATAGGTATTTTTCATCCACATGTTTGCATTCATCGATGATTCGAAGTCAAACAGCATGCCTTTGTCGGAATCCATGTGCTGGCGGTTCATCAATCCATACGCCCGTTGTTCGGGGGTTTGCATGATTTCTACGTAAAAAGTGTGCTCGACCTCACTGCTTTTGACCGTAAGCCGATGCAGATCGGCTACATTTGCGGGGGCGCCAAACGATGATATGAAAAAAATCATCGAGATCAGGATGGCGACATTTCGAATTGCGAATTGTTTATTTAAAAATATGCTGGCCACAGTGAATTCCGCCTCTTAGATTGAACAACAAGAAAAGCGCCAAACCCATGTGGGTACAAGGTAATTCGGTTTTATCCGGACGCGCTTCAGGGACGGCGAAGGGGGAGCCTCAGTGACGCAGGCCATAGCTTTAGCACTTGCGTTGGCAGGGTTTTGGATTCTGTTGTCAGGTTACTGGCTGACACTGATCGTTTGCCTTGGTGTGGCTTCAATTGCACTTTGCGTCTTTCTGGCATGGCGTATGGATGTCTGTGATCACGAAGGCCACCCGGTACACCTGACCTTTCGCGGACTGACATACTTCCCATGGCTTCTCAAAGAAATTGTGATGTCGAATATTGCCGTCGCCAAAGCGATCCTTGCCGGACCAGACGCTATTCGTCCCCAGGTTTTGCGTGTTAAAGCCAACCAGTCGGACGATCTGGGTGTTACCGTCTATGCCAATTCCATCACCCTGACACCGGGGACAGTCTCAATTTCTATCGATGATAATTTTATCACTGTTCATGCCCTTATGGATGATACGGCAGATGGTCTGAGGACCGGCGAAATGGACGACAAGGTCTGTGTGTTGATGGGTGACACGCCACGTTCGGCTGCGGGGTCTTCATCATGATGTTTGCCGCGGCGGCTGCAGGTGTCATCATTACGATGGTTATGGTGCTGTTTCGCTCACTTGTCGGGCCGAATATCTATAACAGGATTCTTGCCGTAAACGCCTTCGGTACTCTGTCCGTCATGTTGATTGCGATCTATGGCTTCGTTGACGGGCGGCCGGAGTTTCTGGATCTGGCAATCGTCTATGCCCTGATAAATTTCATCGGCACCATCGCGGTCACCAAGTACGTCACCTTCTCCGATATGGGGCACGGCGATGACGGTGATCCCATGGGAGACATCTGATGTCGACCGTATTGGATGCCCTGA
>JANRAT010000020.1:4699-6944 GCA_030727885.1 Rhodospirillales bacterium
ATATTCATCATTGCCGGTGTGATTTTCTGCCTGATTGGCGGCTATGGCATGATCAGGCTGAAGGATTTTTACGCCCGATTGCACGCCGCATCGCTGATCGACACGCTGGGCGTAGGACTGGTGTTTACCGGACTGATGTTTCAGGCAGGGTTCACGCTGGTTGCTGCCAAGTTGCTGCTGATTTTGATTTTCATCTTCTTCACGTCACCGACGGCGACATATGCCCTCGCCCGTGCCGCCATCAATCACGACGTCTTGCCGGCTGTCGACACCGAGGCAGAGCGTCTAATGGTGCAAGAGACCAAGACCAAAAACGCGAAGGCACCGCAATGAACATTGAAATTGTGACTTCGGATCTGCTGAATATCGCAACGCTGATTTTCCTGGCGGTCATCGGCATTGCCATCGCCCGCATCCGGAATCTGTTTGCGGTCGTGATGCTGAGTGGCATTTATTCCCTGATGGGTGCGTCGCTCTACGTTATTCTTGATGCCGTTGATGTTGCGTTTACCGAGGCCGCTGTTGGTGCGGGTGCGTCGACCGTCCTGATGATCGGTACGCTGGCGCTGACCTCGAGCCGGGAAAAAGCGGCAACGAGTCCTGCCAATGCCATCAAAGGCTTGATCATCTGTACGTTGCTTGGCGCTGCGCTGATCTATGGCAGCCTGGACATGCCTCTTTACGGCGATCCAAGTGCACCGATCCATCATCATATCGTGCCCAGATATCTGAATGATTCGATGGCAGAAATTGCCGTGCCCAACGTCGTTACTTCAGTTCTGGCCGGGTATCGCGGATTTGACACCATGGGTGAAACATTCGTGATCTTTACGGCGGCTATAGGTGTCATAACCCTGATCGGCCGCAAAAGACGTCGCCGGAAAACCAGCAAGGATGACGGAGGTCACGACTCATGATGCAGCATAAAATGATTCTGCGGGTCGTTTCGAAGCTTCTGATCCCGTTTATTCTTTTGTTTGGGTTGTATGTTCAGTGGCACGGTGACTTCGGTCCGGGCGGCGGCTTTCAGGCGGGCGTCATTTTTGCGTCGGCTTTCGTGCTGTACGGTTTGATCTACGGTCTGGGTTCGCTACGCACCGTACTGCCCTCCTGGGTAACGCGCCTGTTTCTGTCGCTTGGTGTTTTGATCTATTCGGGTGTCGGCGTTGTTTGCATGCTCATGGGCGCCAAGTTTCTCGACTATTACGTTCTGTCGAGCACCGAACATGGTGGACAGCATCTTGGCATCATGCTTGTCGAAATCGGCGTCGGCATGACGGTGTTTGCCGGTATCGTGACGATCTTCTGTGCCTTTGCCGGACGCGCTGCTGCGGATATGTATCAGGGTGATGGCGATCAGGAGGAATCAAACTCATGATTGATTATTCATTCCCCGGACTGTTCAATTACTGGGTCGTTTTTCTGTTGATGATGATCGGGTTTTATATCGTCATCGTGCACGAGAACCTGATCAAAAAAATTGTCGGCCTCAACGTGTTTCAGGTTTCGGTTTTCATTCTCTATATCTCCATGGCCAAGATCAAAGGTGGCACCGCGCCCATTCTGGCCGATGGTATCGAGGTCTATTCCAATCCCCTGCCCCATGTGCTGATCCTGACGGCGATTGTCGTCGGTGTTGCGACCACGGCTCTTGGTCTGGCTCTCGTGGTGCGCATTCAGGAAAGCTTCGGGACGATAGAAGACAACGAAATTCGCGATATTGAGGAGCGCCAGGAGTGACGTTTCTCATCGAAAACATCTCCGTTCTTGTTGTCATCATCCCGCTGATGTCGGCGCCGATCTGCGTGATTTTGCGTAACGGCACCATTGCCTGGGCCTTTGCAACAATCATCGCCTTCATTACGTTTGCACTTGCTGTCACGATGCTGGGCCACGTGATGGATAACGGCACAATCCTTTATAAAATGGGCAACTGGGATGCGCCTTGGGGCATTGTCTATCGCGTCGATCCCCTGGGTGCGTTTGTCGTCGTGATCGTTACGGCGATTGCGGCCGTCGTATTCCCCTATGCCAAGCAGAGCATTGAAAAGGAAATTCCGAAGGAACGGCATTACCTTGTCTATTGCATGATGCTGCTTTGTCTGGCCGGCCTGATCGGCATGGCGGTCACGGGAGACGCGTTCAACCTGTTCGTATTTCTTGAGGTTTCGTCCCTTTCCACATATGTGCTGATCAGTCTTGGCAATGACCGCCGCGCCCTGACGGCATCGTTGCGGTATCTGAT
>JANRAT010000020.1:6954-10727 GCA_030727885.1 Rhodospirillales bacterium
TGATCCTGGGGACACTCGGCGCGACCTTCTATGTGATCGGGCTTGGCCTCGTCTACATGATGACCGGGTCTCTGAACATGACCGATCTGGCGCAGCTTTTACCGGCGGTGCAGAACACCGGGACGATCCATGTCGCGCTTGCCTTTATTGTTGTCGGCTTCGGTCTCAAGCTGGCGATGTTCCCGCTGCATGTGTGGCTGCCCAATGCCTATACCTATGCCCCATCGGCGGTCACGGCGTTCGTTGCTGCAACGTCTACCAAGGTAGCTGTTTATGCCCTGATACGCCTTTTGTTCACGGTCTTTGGTGATGTTGATCCGCTGGAAACATACGGTGCCCGCAATGCTGTCATGGCACTTGCCATTGCCGGCATGTTCGCAGGATCGATCATTGCGATCTATCAGGAGAACGTTAAACGTCTGCTGGCCTATTCGAGTGTCGCGCAGGTCGGTTACATGATCCTAGGGATGTCCATCGGCAATGCCCCTGCGCTGGCCGGTGGTATCATCCATATGTTCAATCATGCCTTGATGAAGGGTGGATTGTTCATGTCGCTGGGCTGCGTCTATTACGTCATCGGTTCGGTCAAGCTTCAAGACATGTCCGGTCTGGCCAAGCGGATGCCGCTGACGGCAGCAGCCATTCTTGCCGGCGGCTTGTCGCTGATCGGCGTGCCGCTGACGGTTGGTTTCGTCTCCAAGTTCTATCTGGTGCAAGGGGCCCTGGCAGCCGGTATGTGGCCGCTCGCCCTGCTCGTCATGCTGTCGTCCCTGCTGGCGATGATTTATGTCTGGCGCGTGGTTGAGATCATGTACTTCCGCAGCCCGCCGGTCGGTCATGAACACTACAATGAAGCCCCTTTGAGCATGCTGGTGCCGACCTACATCCTGCTTGGTGCCGTATTCTGGTTCGGTATCCATGCCACGTATACCGGTGAGGTCGCGATGAGCGCCGCCATGACCCTGCTCGGAGGATCGAAATGACCGCCGAGTCTCTCGTATTGGCAGCGCTGCTTGTTCCCTTTTTCGGTGCCTTTATGGTGCTGTTTGCCGGGCCGGGATCGGCCAACATACGTGATGGCCTGACCGTCATCACATCCGTCATTCTGTTCGCGATTGTCTGGAAGCTGATCGGGATCGTTGATTCCGGCGCCAGACCTGCCCTGACCCTGATTGAAATGCTGCCGGGCCTGTCGATCAAGTTCACGCTCGAACCGCTCGGCATGATCTTCTCCGGGATCTCCAGCTTCCTTTGGATACTTACTTCGTTCTATGCGTTCGGCTACATGCGCGCCCATCACGAGAGCAACCAGACGCGGTTTTTCTTCTGTTTCGCGATTGCCATCATGGCATCGCAGGGCATCGCCTTTTCCGGCAATATGCTGACACTGTTCGTCTTCTATGAAATTCTGACATTTTCAACGTTTCCGCTGGTCACACATTCCGGCACTGACGAAGCGCGCCGTGCCGGCCGGGTTTATCTCGGCATTCTGGTATCGACGTCGATCCTGTTCCTGCTGACCGCAACCATCTGGACCTATGTCGAAGTCGGCACGCTTGATTTCAAGCAGGGCGGCATTCTTGCCGGCAACACCTCGAACGGTATCATCGCCGTGCTGTTCGGCCTTTATATTTTCGGTATCGGCAAAGCAGCCCTGATGCCGTTCCATCGCTGGCTGCCGGCCGCCATGGTCGCGCCGACGCCTGTCAGTGCCCTTTTGCATGCCGTCGCGGTGGTCAAAGCCGGGGTGTTCTCGGTGCTCAAGGTCAGCGTCTTCATCTTCGGGCTGGAAACGCTCAGCAAGACCGGCGTCTCGACCTGGCTGGCGTACGTTGCCGCATTCACCATTCTTGCCGCGTCAATCGTCGCCATGCGCAAGGACAACCTCAAGGCGCGGCTGGCCTATTCGACAATCTCGCAACTCAGCTACATCGTGCTTGGCGCGATGCTGGCGAGCAACATCGGTGCCATGGGGTCGACCCTGCACATCGTCATGCACGCGTTCGGCAAGATCACGCTGTTCTTCTGCGCCGGCGCGATCATCGTCTTTGCCCACAAAACCGAAATCTCCGAGATGCGCGGGCTCGGCCGCAAGATGCCGGTGACGTTCTTCTGTTTCTTCATTGCATCGCTGTCGATCATTGGGTTGCCGCCGTTTGGTGGCATGTGGTCGAAGTGGTATCTGGTCCTGGCAGCGGCCGAAACCCATCATTACATCTTCATCGCAGTGCTGATGATCTCGTCACTGCTGAATATCGCCTATCTGATGCCGGTCGTGCTTCAGGGATTCTTCGGCAAGGAAGCGCCGGTGGATGCGCATGCACACGCGGATGATGATCACGCTCATCATGCACCTCCCAGCCATCCTCTGCTGCGGCACCTGAGTTTCGGGCAACGTGGCGTTGCCGATGCCTCGGTACTTTGTCTGGCACCGATTGTGCTGACGACGATTGGCTGCTTTGTCCTGTTCTTTTATGCGGATCGAATCCGCTTATTCCTGATCCCCGTGTTCGGAGGCTGATAGATGAGCGAGCATTCCCCTAAAATGCATGATCAAAAGAAATACTGGCTCGACAGTCCCAAGAACGTCGACAAGCTCGTCTATGCGATTTACGCGATCTGTGCCGGGTTGTTTTTGGCCGATCTGGTCTATCACAAGCACCCGCATTTTGCAGTTGAGGAATGGTTCGGCTTTTATGGAATTTTCGGCTTCTTTGCCTTCTTCGGTGTTGTCATGGCAGGAAAATTTCTCAGAAAACTGATCAAGCGGGACGAGGATTATTACGATGAATAGCCTCAACCCGGGCCTTATCATGATCGTTGCCGGTATGGTGGCGCCACTGATTCCGGCGTCGATCCGAGGCTGGACGCTTATGCTCGTCCCCGTCGGCGGGTTCTTTTATACGCTGGGTCTCAATGCCGGTGATAGCGCCAGTATGGAAATGTTGGGCTATACCCTTGAATTGACTCGTGTTGATAAATTGAGTCTGGTCTGGGGCTATATTTTCCACATCGCCGCTTTCCTCGGCATGTTGTATGCGCTGCACATCAAGGATCAGATGCAGCAGATTTCCGCGCTGATCTATGCCGGCGCAGCTGTCGGCGCGGTATTCGCCGGTGATCTGATTACACTGTTTATCTATTGGGAATTGACGGCGATTTCATCCGTATTCCTGATCTGGGCATCCAGAAATGAAATCGCCTATAAGGCAGGTATGCGATATCTGCTGATCCAGGTTGGTTCCGGCGTCATCCTGCTGGCCGGCGTGATCATGTGGTACAATCAGACCGGCTCTATCGCCTTCGGTCATATCGGCATCGAGACCTGGGCCGGAAAATTGATCTTTGTCGCCTTTGGTATCAAGTGCGCGTTCCCGCTATTGCATAACTGGCTTCAGGACTCGTACCCAAAGGCAACGGTGACGGGTACCGTTATACTGAGTGCCTTCACGACCAAACTTGCGGTCTATGCATTGGCTCGCGGGTTTGCCGGGACGGAAATCCTGATCATCATTGGTGCGACGATGACCGCATTCCCGATCTTTTTCGCGGTTATTGAGAATGATCTGAGAAAAGTTCTCTCCTACTCGCTGAACAACCAGCTTGGATTTATGGTCGTCGGCATTGGCGTCGGCACAGAACTGTCTTTGAACGGTACTGCGTCTCATGCATTTGCACACATCCTCTATAAAGCGCTCCTGTTCATGTCGATGGGTGCCGTGTTGTTCAGAACGGGTACCTGCAAGGCGTCCGAGCTTGGCGGACTCTACAAG
>JANRAT010000020.1:10737-11384 GCA_030727885.1 Rhodospirillales bacterium
CTCTACAAGTCGATGCCGTTAACAACGATATTCTGCACGATTGGTGCCTTGTCGATCTCGGCGTTCCCCCTGTTTTCGGGCTTTGTGACCAAGTCGATGATCATGACGGCAGCGGCTGGGGAAGGTCACTGGATCACCTGGGCCGTATTGCTGATGGCCTCTGCAGGTGTGATGGAGCATTCAGGGATCAAGATTCCATACTTCGCATTCTTTGCCCATGACAACGGCTGGCGGGTCAAGGAAGCGCCCTGGAACATGCTGCTGGCCATGGCGATCTCGGCGTTCCTGTGCATCTATATCGGTATTTATCCCGAGCCGCTTTATGCGATCCTGCCGTTCCCGGTTGATTACACGCCCTACACCACAGCCCATGTCATCACCCAGTTACAGCTTTTGGTGCTCGCCCTGCTCGCGTTCATTGTGCTGATCCGTAAAGGCTGGTACCCGGCAGAAATGCCGTCGCTCAATCTGGATACAGACTGGATTTACAGACGGTTCCTGCCATGCGTGGTTGGCTGCGTTGGCGGTATGATTGGTAAGGTCGATCGCTTAATTCGTCAGGAAATGATGACCATACTGGGGGATCTCGTGGCCATGGTTGAGCGCCAGCATGGTGTTAAATCGACGATGTCGAAGACCATGCAAAC
>JANRAT010000021.1 GCA_030727885.1 Rhodospirillales bacterium
GCAAGCAACGCAGCAACTGCACGCCGATCTGAAAGCGGCGGTCACTGTTCCAGCGCCGGGTTGCATCGAGGATATCTTCAAAAAACAGCACATCGGTCAGCGCCTCGGCACAATCAACGCGCAACGCGTCGATGTCGGGCAACGGATCATAGAAGTCGGGGCTGAGTACACTGTCGAGGAGGCTCGGCCGCCGGTTCAGATGATCCGCAAGTCTCGGTGCCTCGCCCATGATTTCTGCCAGAAGCTGCAGCAGTTCCGGATAGGCATGAAACATCGAAAACAGCTGAATGCCGGCCGGCAATCCGGACAGGAAAGCATCGAACCGGATGAACGTTGCATCCGGGTTCGGTTGCTTGGCGATGGCTTCGAGCAAGGTCGGCGTCAGCTCGGTCAGCAGTTCCCGCGCCCGTGTAGAGCGGGTTGCCCGGACCCGGCCGTGATGCCAGGCGCGGATTGACTTATCGATGATCTCCGGGTCCTTGAACCCGTATCGCCTGAGCGTCGTCAGGGTATCCGGATCGCTGCCGGTGCCGGTAAAAGACAGATTGCCGGCTTCAGCATCATGGCCGGTGAGGGTCGGCGAGTCTTCAAACAGATCGCCATAATGGCGCTCTACGATGCGCAGATGGTAAAGCAGATCGCGCCGGAAATCGGCGGCGTCGGCATAGCCGCAAAAGGCGCCGATATCGGCAATGCCGGCATCGTCATCGGGCAGCGTCTGGGTTTGCTCATCGCGCTGCATCTGCAGGCGATGTTCAACGTGGCGCAGGAATTCATAAGCCGCTTCCAGCTCGTCAGCGACTGCGGGTTCGACCTGTGACAGGGCGACCAGATGGCGGATCGCATCAACGGTGCGGATGGCCCGGACCGATGGTTCGCGACCACCCCAGATCAGCTGCTGGGTTTGCGCAAAGAATTCGATCTCGCGGATGCCGCCGCGTCCGGTTTTGATGTCGTGGCCGTTGATGGCAACCTCGGCACCGCCCTTGTGGGCGTGGATCTGACGCTTGATCGAATGAATGTCCTGGATCGCCGCGAAGTCCAGATTCTTGCGCCAGATAAACGGCCTCAGATGACCGATGAAGTCTTCGCCGGCGGCAATGTCACCGGCAATCGGCCGGGCCTTGATCATCGCGGCGCGTTCCCAGTTCTGACCGAGGCTTTCGTAATACGTCTCGGCTGCCAGCACCGAGATCGCCAGCGGCGTCGAGCCGGGATCAGGCCGGAGTCTGAGATCGACCCGGAACACATAGCCGTCGACGGTCCGTTCATCGAGGATGCGGGCCAGGGTCCTGGTCATGCGAATGGCATGCTGCTGCAGGCCGTCCCGGTCATTGGTTTCGATGCAATCGGGATCGAACAGAAAAATCAGATCTATGTCGCTGGAATAATTCAGCTCGCGCGAACCCAGCTTGCCCATGCCGATCACGATAAAGCCCGACCCGGCTTGCGGGTTATCTTCGTTTTTCAGGGTGAATGCACCCCGTGCGGCGGCCCGGCGGATAACGTAGCAGGCGGCGGCAGAGGCGGCGGCATCGGCGAAGTCGGATAGGGCACCGGTCACCTGATAGAGCGACCAGAGCCCACCGATATCAGCCAGCGCTGCGGTCAGCGCCAGCCGGCGTTTGTTGATTCTCAGTGCCCGCATGATCGAGGCTTCATCGGGCAGGGCGGCAATTGCGCCGCGGGTTTCGGCAATGATTTCGGCGCTCAGCGCATCGGCACCTTCAAGGAGCAGTCGCCCCAGCCACGTGGGCTCGCGCAAAAGGCATTGCGTCAGGAACGGGCTGTTGCCGAACACGGCGTCGAGAAGCTTTCGGCCTGCCGGCGTATTGGCAAATGCGTCAGTCACCGCCGTCAATTCAGGCGCGGCATCGCCTTCCAGCCTGAGACGCTCCAGGTAATCTTCTCGCCCTCTTGCCGCCTGTTCAGCACTGGCGGCGGGCGGCAAACAGGCTACATTAATGGCAAATCGGTCGTTCATGACCCGCAATATGACATCATGCTGGTAGCCGCAAAAGGCTTGGCTAAGAATATAGGAATGAACTTGACCCTTTCTGGCATTTACTCGGTGTTAAGC
>JANRAT010000022.1 GCA_030727885.1 Rhodospirillales bacterium
TGAACGGCTTTATGACCGCCATGATCATTTTCATGTTGAACTCCTTCCGTTGAATTACGGAGCGCCGCGTTAATAATGCAGCGTTGCCCCCTTGCACGTTTTGTGGACCCACTGGATCGCACAGAATTGATATCAAGGTTCGTGCCAAGTATGGATTTGGAAAATTTATTGTTTGATTACAATAAGATGGATGTTTTGGATTTGGGCTTGAAGGGCCAATGCACTTGAAAAACGTGCTGATTTTTTATGCAAAAAAGGGCCATGGTTATATTATAGGCACAATGAATTGCAAAAAATCAGACTGGACAGGGGCACTTTCACAAGGCACCTAATGAGTTGATGAACACACTTAAAACAGCCGTAAAGATGCCGGACAGCGATGTTTTGATCGTCGGTGGCGGCCTTGTCGGCAGTGTTGCCGCCCGTGCCCTTTCCGCTTCCGGATTTCGTGTGACGGTGATTGACGGCACGGACCCCCGCGACATTATGAATATCGCCTTTGATGGCCGGGCCTCGGCCATTGCCGCCGCGTCCGAGCGGCTGCTCAGTGCGATCGGCATCTGGCCGCATCTTGTCGGTGATATTGCGCCGATCCTCGATATCCGCGTGACCGATGGTCAATCGCCGCTGTTCCTGCATTATGATCATGAGGATGTCGGCGCCGGGCCGCTCGGATATCTGGCCGAGAACCGACATATCCGCCGTGCCGCGCACATGTCCTTGGCCGATGATCCGAACGTTACGTTTCTGGCACCGATGCGGGTCGAGACCCTGACCCGTGATGCATCCGGTGTGGTTGCCACCCTGTCGGACGGTACGACGGTGACGGCAGCCCTGGCCATCGCTGCCGATGGCCGCGCCTCAAAAATCCGCGAACAGGCCGGCATTGCAACGACCCAGTGGCGCTATCCGCAAGAGGCCATCGTCTGCACGGTTGATCATGACCTGCCGCACGGTTTCGTCGCACATGAACATTTTCTGCCGGCCGGGCCGTTTGCGATTTTGCCCCTGAAAGGCACTGACGAGAGACCCGGCCATCGCTCGTCGATTGTCTGGACGGAACGCGCCGAACATGCGCGCCAGCTGGTGGGGCTTGACGATGCGGCGTTTGTTTCGGAACTGGCCAGACGGTTCGGCGGCTTTCTCGGTGATATCAGTGTTGTCGGCCCCAGGTTCTGCCATCCGCTCGGCCTGCAGTTCGCGCACTCATCGATTGCCGAGCGACTGGTGCTGATCGGCGATGCCGATCATGGCATGCATCCGATCGCCGGTCAGGGACTGAACATGGGCTACCGCGATGTTGCCGCACTGGTCGATGTGCTGGTCGAGGCACGCCGGCTCGGACTGGATATTGGCGCAGCGTCCGTGCTGCAGCGATACCAGCGCTGGCGGCGTTTCGACAACACCCTGATGCTGGCCGTCACGGATGGTCTCAACCGGTTGTTTTCAAATAATCTTGCGCCACTGCGTCAGGCCCGAGATCTGGGGCTTGGCGTGGTCAACCGCCTGCCGCCGCTGAAGCGGATGCTGATGCGCTCAGCAATGGGGCTGATGGGTGATCTTCCCAGATTGATGCAGCGTTGAGCATGCAATCGGTGCTGATCGTCGCGGTACTGCTGGCTGGTGGCGGTCCGGCAACAGACACCATCTATTCATGTACGGATATGGCGGACCCTCTGATGGTCCGGTTTCAGGACGCGAGTGTGCAGCTTCGCGGCGACAGACAATGGATGACTTTGCCACAGGCGCGATCAGGCTCGGGCGCCCGCTTTACCGACGGCACGGTGCTGTTCTGGATCAAAGGCAGCAATGCCCGCTACGAGACCGGTGACGGCGTGATCAGAAAGTGCCACGTCACGGGTCGCGGCTGAGACCCTTGGCAGCGAGATCGGCAAGATAGTCTGCCCACATCTCATCCTTGCGCAGACCCATGTCGTACATATAGTCCCAGGTGAAGATGCCGGTATCATGCATATCGTCGAATTTGATGCGGATCGCATAATTGCCGACCGCCTCAACGCCCATGATGCCGACATGACGGCGCCCGGCGATGGTCTTTTTCTGGCTTGGCCCATGCCCCTGCACATCCGCGGACGGGCTTTCCACCCTGAGCAGCTCGGCCGGCAGGGCTACGGTCGGGCCATCCTTGAAATCCACCTCAAGCATTTTGGCCTCTCTGATCAGGCGGATTTCAACGGGATGGTGCTTCTGGCTGAAGGTATCGCTCAAAGTCTAAATCCTTGTTGTCGGTCTATTTGCTTGCAGCTGAGGATGTCGGCGCGTTGTCAATCGGCCTAGCCTCGTCGGGCAGCATGATCGGGATGCCGTCGCGGATCGGATAAGCCAGCTGGGCCTTGTCGCTGATCAGCTCCTGCTTCTCGCGATCATAGCGGAGTGTTCCCTTGGTCAGCGGGCAGACCAGAATTTCCAGCAGCTTGGGATCAATTTCGGTGGCGGTTGGGGCGTTCAAGGCTGTTCTCCTTCTGGCAGCGTTACTGTCGCTTGCCGGATTGCGACGGGTCGGTCGCATAACCGGCGATCTCGAAGATACGGGTCAGCAAGGCAGCCCGCTGTTCGGTATCGTCACACTCGAGCAGGGCCTGTTTCTCGCCGGGATCAAGCGGGCAGGTCATTGCCAGTGATGTGACAAGCAAGGCGTCGGGCGTATTTTCAATCAAAGACAGGTCTGCCTCGATCCCGTTGGCCTGAAAATAACGGGCCATGGTCGACAAAAGTTTCGGCCGGTCGGCTATCGGTTGATCAGGGGCAGAATTCAACATGTCATCGATATACGTCCGATAGTCCGGACGGACACGCCGATAACCGTCCCGGGACGGGAGTTCCTCGGCAACACGAAAACGGATCAGACCGTCGAGGGTGACAAGATAGCGGCCATCGCCGGTTTCCTGGAATTTGTTTAATCTGCCGGCGCAGCCAACGTTATAGAGTGTAATGCCGTCGGCAACCAGGTGCGCCGAGCTCTCATGGACCGGCTGGATCATGCCGATCAACCGGGCGCCGGCCAGCGCATCTTCAACCATATTCAGATAGCGCGGCTCGAATATGTTCAGCGGCATCTGCCCGCCCGGCAGCAGCAGTGCGCCGGGCAGCGGAAATACGGGCAAATCGTCCGGCAGCGTTTCCGGGGTCAGGGCGCGCATGCGCTCAATCATGATTTGGCCCTGACATCATCGAAATCGATTATGAGAACAACACCGACGACAGACGCCGTCTGCCGTTCAGGGTTAACTCGTGGGTCGGCCCGAGCGCATCAAAGATTTTGATCAGCTGCTGGCGGGCTGCATCATCGTTCCAGTCCCTTTTGCGGCGGACGATTTCAAGCAGTGTATCAATGGCCTGTTCATTGCGTTTGGCCGCATACTGGGCCAGGGCCAGATCAAACTGAGCCTGCAGATCCTTGGGATCGGCATCGACCTTGGCCTGCAGTTCGGCAAGATCGCCGCTGTCGCCGGCTTCCTCGGCCAGCGTGAATGCGGCGATCGCCTGGGCGACGGCGCCCTTCATTTTTTTGGCTTCCGGCAGGCCATCGATCAGATCGCGCGCGACATCGGTTTCACCGGCGGCGACAGCAGCCCTGATCATCCCGGCGACGGCACGTTCATTATCCGGGCTGACCTGCTGTGCCTCGCCATACATCGCCAGCGCATTAAGCGGGTCACCGCTTTCAAGTTCGGCGTCGGCCTGTTCGAGAATCTGATCAAGTGCACCCTTGGCCCCATCGGTCAGTTTGTCGACAAACGCCTTGAGCTGGCTTTCCGGCAATGCCCCCATAAAGCCGTCAACCGGCTGGCCGTCCTTGAAGGCATAGACGGCCGGGATTGACTGGATGCGCATCTGTGCGGCCAGTTCCTGATTTTCATCAACGTTGATCTTGACCATCTTGACGGTGCCGCCGGCTTCGCGGACCAGTTTCTCAAGCAATGGCCCGAGTTGCTTGCAAGGGCCGCACCAGGGCGCCCAGAAATCGACGATCACCGGAATCTGCATGGAGGCTTCAATGACGTCATGCATGAAATTGTTGGTATCGGAATCGGAAACCAGCGCCCCGACAGCGTCACCGACGGGTTTGGCATCAAGTCCTTGTGTGGACTGGGCGTCCATGACGAAACCCTGGGCTGCGGCTGGTTGCGGTGCGGCACCTGCGAGCGCAGTGCCGGTGCCGGGTTGCGGTTGCTTCGGCGTCATGCTGCCGTCCGGATTGATTTTGAATTCCATGCTCTAATCCCCAAACAAATCGTTGCTGATCATACGAGTTTGATCTGTTCTCAACCCCCTATAAATGGACGAGCAAAGGCCTGAGGACAAGGGCCAGCGGTGAACTGGCCCGCAACAGGTGGTGATCTGACGGGGGAATCGGCCAAGTATCGGAAAAAATTGCTATTTGGCGCTTGAAAACAGTTACGCGATGCGTATTATCCCCTCCGCTTTGGCCCGGTTGCCAAAAGCTGCATGGTGCGGGCGTAGCTCAGGGGTAGAGCGCAACCTTGCCAAGGTTGATGTCGTGAGTTCGAATCTCATCGCCCGCTCCATTCCCTCCTCCAAACCCCCTGTAGAAACCCGTGAGCTGTACGGTTCGTCCTCTGGGCGATCTGGTGGTTGGCGGATTGTCCATTTGATATTGCATCGCAAGATGGCCTTCCCCCCGGGGCGGGATCGCGCTATGTATCTGCATGAGCTCCATTCGGCATAAATTTGTGTTTTTGACAGTCATCGGTTGTGCCCTGCTGGGCGGCACGGGGACCGGCATGGCCGGCACCTGGACACTGAATGTCGAAAACGACCGTATCGCCAACACCGACCGGCATTATTCCAATGGCGTCCGTGCCGGCTGGGTCTCGGATGTTGAAGACGGCTCTGACATGCCAACCGTACGAAGAGTCTTGCAGACGCTTTATCCGCTGGCCGATGTGCGCGGCGGTCGTCTCGGGCTTGAACTCGGTCACAACATCTACACGCCCAGTGATACCGAGGCGCGCAACTTGATAACCAATGACCGTCCCTATGCCGGCTGGCTTTATGCCTCGGCGTCGCTTTATGCGGAATCAGATGCGGGGATCGGCGAGCATTTCACGGAAACGCTCGACAGGATGGCGCTTGAGTTCGGTGTCGTCGGACCGGCGGCGCTGGGCGAGCAGGTACAGAACAATTATCACAAGCTGATCGGTGTCGAGACCTCGAAGGGCTGGGATAACCAGATCAACAACGAACCCGGGATCAATCTGATCGGCGAGCGTCAATGGCGATACAAGGCATTGCGATTCGGTGGCTTTGAAATGGATGCGGTCCCGCATCTCGGTGCGTCTCTCGGCAATGTCTACACGCATGTTAACGGCGGCATGATTTTCCGCTTCGGTCAGGAACTTTATGTTGATTACGGCCCGCCGCTGATCCGCCCCAGCCTGTCCGGTTTTGGCGCCATCAATCCGACGGAAAGACTGGCGTGGTATGCGTTTGCCGGTTTTGACGGGCGCTGGGTTCTGAGAAACATCTTTCTCGACGGCAACAGCTTCTCCGACAGCCACAGTGTCGACAAGAAACCACTGGTCGGTGATTTTGTCGCCGGTGTCGCGGTTACCTATCAGAATATCCGCTTTGCCTTCACCCACGTGATGCGCACCCGCGAGTTCGATACACAGGTCGAACCGGATCGATTTGGCTCGATCAGCATATCGGCAAGCTTCTAGGACTTTTTCACGTCTGGCAGAGTTTCTTCATACCGTCACTTCCCCTCTTCGTCCGGATGCGATAGCCTTACAGCATAATGACCCGAAAGACAGACGGGCAAAGGGAGCATCCAATGCCGAATTCCGATCCAGCGGGCGGCGCGCTCGTCGCCAGTGCACAAAAAGCCGCACAAAAACCCACCAAGGGTAACCTCGGCAAACAGCTTAAATCCTTCATTGCGGAATATTTCGCACATGTGCCAGCCCACGAACTAGACGGCTGGAGCGGTACCGAGCTCGCCGGCATGGCGGCGGCGCATCTTGCGACCGGGAAAACCCGCAAGCCGAGAACAGCAAACATCCGGGTCTATACACCGGATGCGAAAGCCGATGGCTGGACAACCAATCACACAGTAATTGAAATCGTCACTGACGACATGCCGTTTCTGGTGGATTCCGTGGCCGCCGAATTGACGCGCCGGGAACTCCCCATTCATCTGGTGATCCATCCGATCTGCAAGGTCCGCCGCAACAAGGCCGGTGCCGTTCTCGATATTCTGGAACGCGGTCATCAGGACATTGAAGCCAGAGCCGAAAGCTTCATGCATTTTCAGGTGACCCAGCAGCCGGTCGTGGCGATGAAGGAAATTGCCGCGTCCCTGAAGCAGGTTCTCGAAGATGTCCGGGCATCGGTCGAGGACTGGCGGCCGATGCGCGAACGCATGGAAGAAGTGATCGCCGATCTTGAACATGAACCGCGTGGCATTCAGATCGAGGAATCCATCGAGGTTCGCGAACTGCTGCGCTGGCTGTACGACAATCATTTCACCTTCCTAGGTTTTCGCGAATACAAGATTTCCGGCACCGGTAAAAAGACCAAGGTCAGCGTAGACCGCTCATCAGGGCTTGGCGTCTTGCGCGATCCCGGCGTTGCCGTGTTCGAGGCGTTTCAGGCACAGGGCACGATCTCGGCGGAGATTGCAGAATTTCTCGGCGAACGTGATCTGCTGAGTGTGACCAAAACCAACCAACGTTCGGTCGTGCATCGCTCGGTCCACATGGATGCCATCGGCATCAAGGAAATGGACAAGAACGGCAATGTGGTCGGTCATCGCCTGTTTGTCGGTCTGTTCACCTCGGTCGCCTACAATTTGTCACCGCGCAACATCCCGCTGCTGCGCCGTCGTCTGCAGAACATCGTCGACCGCGCCGGGTATTCACGCGACAGCCATGACGGCAAGGCGCTGATCAACATTCTGGAATCCTATCCCCGCGATGAGCTGTTCCAGATCAAGGAAGACGCGCTTTTTAAAATCGCCACCGGCATTCTGTATCTTCAGGAACGTCAACGCGTCGCCCTGTTCGTGCGTGAAGATTCATTCAAACGGTATCTGTCTTGCATGGTGTTCGTGCCGCGCGATCGTTATGACACTGCGCTCAGACAAAAGATTCAGGAAATTCTGTCCGACGCCGTCAACGGTCAGCCGTCGGCGTTCTTCACCCAGCTTGGCGATTCACCCCTGGCCCGGGTGCACATGATCATCAAGCTGACGGAACGCAAGATTCCGAAATACGACGTCGATGCCCTCGAAAAGAAAATCACCGATGCTGCCCGCTCATGGAGCGACAAGGTTCTTGATGCGCTGATCACCGAAGTCGGTGAAGCCCAGGCACATACCCTGCACGGACGCTTCAAATCGGCATTCGGCCAAAACTATCAGGCACAGTATAGCACCGATGAAGTGCTGTTTGATCTGCACCGCATTGATGAAGTCGATGCCAGCGGCAGTATCAAGTTTCATTTGTATAAGCCGGCCGGCGTCGGTGACAATGCGGTCCGCTTCAAGCTCTACAATCCGGAATCCGAAATCCCGCTATCTGATGTGCTGCCGGTGTTCGAGCATATGGGTTTCAAGGTCATCAATGAAGCCGGCCCGCACGAAGTCCGTGTCGCTGAATCCAGTTTCAACAGACTGGTCATACATGATTTCGGTCTTGAGCAGCGCAATGGCGACGCCATTGATGTCGGGGCGATCCGTGACAACTTCGAGGAATCCTTCGCCCGTGTCTGGCATGGTGATGCGGAAAGCGACGGCTTCAATGCATTGGTCGTCGGTGCCGGACTGACGTGGCGCGAGATCGTCGTGCTGCGCGCGTTCTGCAAATATCTTCGTCAGGTCGGCATCACTTTTTCACAAGCCTATATGGAACAGACGATTGCCCGCCATCCCGGCTTTGCCCGGTTGCTGGTCGATATGTTCCAGACGATTTTCGATCCTGCGACGAAGACCAAAAGCAAAGCCAACCCGGCAAAGATGCGCGAAAAATATATCGAGAAACTGGAAGCGGTTGCCAGTGCCGATGAAGATCGTATCCTGCGGCGCTTCCTCAACCTGCTCGATTCACTGATCCGCACAAACTATTTCCAGACGGATGCCGATGGCCTGCCGAAATCCTATGTGTCGTTCAAGATCAATTCTCGCACCGTTGAAGAAATGCCGCTACCGAGGCCGTTCCGTGAAATCTGGGTTTACAGCCCGCGCGTCGAAGGCGTGCATCTGCGCTTCGGCTACGTTGCCCGCGGTGGTCTGCGCTGGTCGGACCGGCCGGAAGATTTCCGCACCGAAGTGCTGGGCCTGGTCAAGGCGCAGCAGGTCAAGAATGCGGTCATCGTGCCGGTCGGATCAAAAGGTGGTTTCGTCTGCAAGCATCCACCTGCCGACAACAGCCGCGATGCGTTTCTGGCCGAAGGCATTGCGTGCTACAAAATTTTCCTCTCCGGTCTGCTGGATATCACCGACAACATCGTTGGGCCGAAAATCACGCATCCGAAGAACGTCGTCATCCTTGATGATGATGATCCGTATCTGGTGGTCGCTGCCGACAAGGGCACGGCGACGTTTTCCGATATCGCCAACGGGGTCTCCATCGAATACGGCCACTGGCTGGGCGATGCGTTCGCATCCGGCGGCAGCCAGGGCTATGACCACAAGAAAATGGGCATCACTGCACGGGGTGCCTGGGAATCCGTGAAGCGGCATTTCCGCGAAATCAACATCAACATCCAGACCGAGGATTTCACCTGTACCGGTGTCGGCGACATGTCGGGTGATGTGTTCGGCAACGGCATGCTGCTGTCGAAACATATTCTGCTGCTGGCCGCCTTCAACCACATGCACATCTTCGTCGATCCCAATCCCGATCCGGCAAGTACATGGGCTGAGCGCAAGCGTTTGTTCGATATGGGTCGCTCGTCCTGGAGCGACTATGACAAAAGCAAATTGTCGAAGGGCGGCGAGATCTATGAACGCAGCGCAAAATCGCTGAAGCTCACACCGCAAATAAAAGCACGCTTCGGTATCGATAAAGATACGGTTACACCGAACGAGCTGATGAAGACGATCCTCAAGCATGACGCCGATCTGTTGTGGTTCGGCGGCATCGGCACCTACATCAAGGCCGGTCATGAATCATCAGCTGATGTTGGCGACCGGGCCAACGATGCGATCCGCATCAATGGTGCCGAAGTTCGTGCCAAGGTCATCGGCGAAGGCGCCAACCTTGGTGCCACGCAGCTCGGGCGGATCGAATTTGCCGCGCATGGCGGCCGTCTGAACACCGACAGCATCGACAACTCCGCAGGCGTCGATTCATCGGATCACGAGGTCAACATCAAGATCCTGCTGGGGCAGGTCACCCTTGCCGGTCGTCTCGGTCAGGCCGCGCGCAACAAGCTGCTGGCGAAAATGACCGACGAGGTTGGCGGGCTGGTCTTGCGTCATAACTATGACCAGAGTCAGGCGATCACGCTGATCCAGGCACGTGGCTTGAGCGCGCTCGACAATCAGCATCGACTGATGAAGACTCTGGAACGCATGGACCGTCTCAACAGAACCGTCGAGTTTCTGCCCGATGATGAAATGATGGCGGAACGCGCAGCGATCCGGCACGGTCTATTCCGACCGGAAATCGCCGTGCTGTTGTCCTATGCCAAATTGTGGACTTATGACGAGCTGCTGGCATCCAACGTGCCGGATGACCCTTATCTGTTCAACGATCTGGTCAAATATTTCCCGTCGCCGTTGCGGGTTGCCTACCGCGACGACATCGCCAAGCATCGCTTGCGCCGGGAAATCATCGCTACGCGACTGACCAACAATCTGGTCAATCGCATGGGCGGCAGCTTCATCAACGAGGTTCGGGAAAAAACCGGATTGGGTGTCGCGCATATTGCCAGAGCCTGGTTCATCGCTCAGGAAATCTTCGATATGCAGAAGCTGTGGACTGAAATCGAAGCGCTCGACAACAAGGTGCCGGCGGCAACGCAGACATCGATGATGATCGACACACACCATCTGCTGGAATGGGTCACGCTGTGGTTCCTTCGCCATGGCGACAATGGTCTCGATATCACCAGCAATTGTGCAGCCTTTGCCGAAGGGATGCAGAAACTGGCGCACAATCTGACCTCGACGCTGCCGAAGCATTATGTCAGCGATCTTGAGTCACGCGCCGCAACTTATATCGAGCATGGCGTACCGGAATCTCTGGCGCTCAAAGTCTCCAATCTGGTCAATCTGTATTCGGGTTGCGATATCGTCCGGCTGGCGATGAAGCGGAAAGCCGATGTACTGACCGTTGCGCAAGGCTACTTTGCCATCGGTACGCGGTTCCGCATGGGCCGCTTGCGTGCTGCGGCGGAGGGTCTGAATTCCGAAAGCCACTGGCAGCAGCTGGCTATCGCAGCGCTGGTCGAGGAGATCTATTCGCATCAGCTGCATCTGGCGGAAGCGGTACTTGATATTGCCAACAAGGGGAAATCGCCGCTCGAAGCTGTTGAAGAATGGATTGCCGCCAATCCCGGATTGGTCGATCCGACCGATCTGATGCTGGGCGAGTTGTGGCACGTCGAGGTCAACGACATGTCGATGATCGCCGTTGCCAGTCGTCAGCTCAGGACCATGGTAGACGGTGCCAGAAGTTAGTCGCCGCAAAAACCTCGGGATTGCCGCGTGGTGCCTTTATGATTGGGCAAACTCGGCGTTTCCGACGGTTATCATCACCTTTGTGTTTGCCGCCTATTTCACCAAAGGCGTCGCTGCCGATGAAGTCAGTGGCACCGCGTTATGGGGTCAGGCAATCGGCTGGTCGGCGCTGATCGTTGCCCTGATCAGCCCGATTATCGGTGCTGTCGCCGATCATACAGGCCCGCGTAAGCCCTGGTTGCTGGTCGCGACCATCGGCTGCGTTATTGCCACTGCGTCGCTGTGGCTGGTGGCGCCTGAACCCGGGATGATCATGTCAGGACTGATTCTCGTTGCCGTTGCCAACATCGCCTTCGAGACCGGCATGGTGTTTTACAACGCCATGCTGCCGGATCTGGTCAGTGACGATAAGATCGGCAGGGTTTCCGGTTGGGGCTGGGGCATCGGCTATATCGGCGGCCTGATCTGTCTGGCGCTGGTTCTGGTTCTGTTTGTGCAGACCGATACGCCGCTGTTCGGTCTGGACAAGGAAAAGGCCG
>JANRAT010000023.1 GCA_030727885.1 Rhodospirillales bacterium
CCAGGTCTAGCAAGTGGGCGCCATATACCGGTCCCAAGAGACCGACAGGGACAGCACCCATACGGTGGATTTAGGCCCCTGGGATAGCGTGAGTCTGACGTACTCCGCAGCCCGCCATGAATGAAGTTAGGCTTGTTCGAGGCCCGCCGCAATGCTTTCAATGCGCATCGACAGTTTATCGAGCGTTTCACTGAGCCGACCGTCAGCCTCAGCCGCCGCAGCGGCCCCTTTGCCGCCGGATTTCAATGTGCCCATCTCGGCATAGGCATCGGAAAGCTCATCCGCCACCAACAACGAAACCATTACCAGCAGCTTGGCGTCGCCGATCTGGCCGACCGCCGCAACAAGCTCGCTGACCCGTTTGTTTACATATGTGCCCAGCCTTGAAAGATGTGCTTCCTGCCCGTCATCACAGGCGATGTTATAGCGTCGCTCATTGATGGTGACTGTTACTTGCGCCATGTCAGATGATCCGTCAGTTCTGCAGCAGGGAATCGAGCCGTTGAATGGTGACACCAAGACGATCTGCCGCAGCACGGTTCAAATCCTTCAATTTGGCATTTTCCAGACGCAGGCGCTCAAGCGCTTCATCATTATTACCGGCGGGGTTCTGAGAACCTTTTGCCTTCAATGCCGCATCGAGGCGGTCAACGGCGGCTTCCAGCCGGTCAAAGGCACGGTCTGCCCGTGATGTCTTGGCAATGGTCGATTTCAACACCGACATCTCTCCAGTTTCGTAACAACGCAATAAAGCCAGCAGTCGAGACCCTAATCCCGTTCGTTGAGTAAGGTCAATTATTACCTGAGAAATTTCCCCTAGAATTATGAGAATACGCGTATTTTTGCACTTCAGGCTGATTATTTTCGATCCCGCATATCAATCAGTCGTTGACGTTTGCCGGGAAACCCGTTTTTTTGCCGTCGAAACATCTTCACTAACCCATATGCCGCGCCGGATTAAGGCTGCGGCCAACTCAGGAGGAAGCAATGGCCGTACGTGTTGCCATCAACGGTTTTGGTCGGATTGGTCGTCTGGTTCTTCGCGGCATTATTGAGAGCGGCCGCAAAGACATCGAAGTGGTCGCCATCAACGATCTCGGCTCGGTAGACATGAACGCCCACCTGTTCCGCTATGATTCCACACACGGACGCTGTCCGGGCACGGTAACGGTTGACGGCAACAGCATGGACGTCGGCACCGGACCGATGCGCGTCACCGCCGAGCGCGACCCCGGCAATCTGCCATGGGGCGAACTGGGCGTAGATATCGCTTTCGAATGCACCGGCTTCTTCACCGATATCGCAACCGCCGGCAAACACATCGCCGCCGGCGCCAAGAAAGTCCTGATCTCGGCACCTGGCAAAGACGTCCACAAAACCATCGTGTACGGCGTCAACCACAGCAGCCTGACCGCTGCCGATACCATTGTATCGAACGCCTCATGTACGACCAACTGCCTAGCCCCCGTCGCCCACGTGCTGCACCAGCTGGTCGGCATCGAAAAAGGCTACATGACGACGATCCACGCCTTTACCGGCGATCAGCGCACGCTCGACACCCTGCACTCGGACCCGCGCCGTGCCCGCACCGCGTCGGCATCCCTGATCCCGACCTCGACCGGCGCCGCCAAAGCGGTCGGCCTGGTGTTGCCGGAACTGGTCGGCAAGCTCGACGGCACTTCGGTTCGCGTACCGTCACAGAATGTCTCGCTGATCGATCTGACCTTCATTGCAGAGCGCAACACCACGGCAGAAGAAATCAACGAAGCGATGAAAAAGGCTGCAGCCTCTGGTCCGCTCAAGGGCGTGCTCGGCTACAACACCGAGCCTCTGGTTTCCATCGACTTCAACCACAATCCGGCAAGCTCGACCTTCGACGGCACGCAGACGCAGGTCGTCGGCGGCAACTTCGTTCGGGTGCTGAGCTGGTACGACAACGAATGGGGCTTCTCCAATCGCATGCCGGATACCGCCATGGTGATGGCCGGGGTTTGATCCAGGGCCTGTAATGATTGGGCTCATCGGGCCAGTCGTTATGGTTCACCATTTTTATCATGTGGGAGGGGATTTTG